>JBKKCN010000678.1:0-2527 GCA_046712525.1 Candidatus Rokuibacteriota bacterium | reverse complement strand
GCCACGCCGGCGCGGAGGCGGCGGTGCCGATCCTGACGTCGGTCGGAAGCATCGGATCGTCGCCGGTCAGCGTGACCCGCTCGAGGGCCGCGGGCTCGCACCCGGCCAACGTCCAGATCTGCTCGAGCACGGTGAGGGCCGTCATCATCGCCCTGTCACACTACCATCGGGTAAAATCCCTTGCCGGCGCTTACCCAAGGAGGCCCCCATGAGAATCCGCTCCCTCGTGCTCGCGTCGCTCTTCACGCTGTCGCTTGCCGCCGCCGCCTGGGCGCAGGCGCTGCCCACGGCCAAGCCCGAGCAGGTCGGGCTCTCATCCGAACGCCTCGATCGCATCACGCAGATGATCCGCACCGACGTGGAGAAGGGACGGCTCCCGGGCGCCGTCGTGCTCGTCGCGCGCAAAGGCAAGGTTGCCTACCACGAGGCGATCGGCTCCCGCGACAAGGCGGCCGGCGCGCCGATGCAGAAGGACGCCATCTTCCGTCTCTACTCCATGACGAAGCCGTATACGTCGGCGGTCGTCATGATGCTGGTGGAGGAGGGGCGGATCTCCCTCAACGACCCGGTCGGCCGCTATCTGCCCCCGCTCGCGAAGCTCCAGGTCGGCATCGAGAAGGCCGGCGCGCTTACCCTCGTGGACGCCGAGCGCCCCATCACGATCCAGGACTTGCTCCGTCACACCTCAGGCTTTACCTACGGTGTCTTTGGCAAGTCGATGGTGAAGGAGCTCTACACGAAGCAGGGCGTGGACTCGGTCGACCACACGAACGCCGGGCTGGTGGACAAGCTCGCCACGGTCCCGCTCTACGCTCAGCCGGGGACGGTCTGGGAATACGGCCGCTCGACCGATGTGCTGGGTCGCGTGATCGAGGTGGTCACCGGCAAGCCGCTCGCCCAGGTCTTCGACGAGCGCCTGTTCCAGCCGCTGAAGATGCGTGACTCCGCGTTCTGGGTGCTGAAGGACAAGCAGGCGCGGATTGCGCAGCCCTTCGCCGCCGATCCCGATACAGGCCGCGCCATCGAGCTTTACAACGTGACGGAGCCGCCGAAGTTCGAGGGGGGCGGGCAGGGCGCGGTGGGCACCGCGCTCGACTACGCGCGCTTCTCCCAGATGATGCTGAACCGCGGCCAGCTCGACGGCGCCCGTCTTCTTTCGCGCAAGAGCGTGGAGCTGATGACCACCGATCAGCTCGGCGGGCTCCGCTTCCGTCCGGGCCAGGGCTTCGGCATCGGCTTCGCTGTCCGCACCGGCGGAGGCGCGGGGGAGCTCGGTTCGGTCGGCGAGTTCTGGTGGGCCGGACTCGGCGGCACGTACTTCTGGATCGATCCGAAGGAGGAGCTGGTGGCGGTGTGGATGGCGCAGGGGCCCGGGCAGCGCGAGTACTACCGCCGCGTGTTCAAGTCGCTCGTACTCCAGGCAATCGTGGACTGAGCGAGATCGTCGTCCTCCTGCTGCTGGCCGTCGCCCACACCACGTGCGCGACGGCCTCGCGGCCGGCGGCGAACCGGGCCTAGCCCGTCCTGGCGCGCCTCGAAGTATCCTGTCGAGAAATTTGACGCTCTCCCAATGGCCGCGATCTCCGGCACGTGGAGCCGGTTGATTCGGTTCACTTCCTGCTCAAGGCTCGATTCTTGCTGACCGTGCAGTCGCCCATCTCGGAGTCGCCACCTGGGGCGACGCGTGCTTAGAACCTGTCAGGAAGGTCCCTGTGCCGTCGAACCGCGTCGACCCGAATCAGCCGACCTCACCGTTCTCGCGCAAAGTCCAAACAAAGGAGACGACATGAACCAGATCCCTGCACGCATCGTGATCTTCACCGTGCTCGCTGCTTTCGTCGCTTTCGCCGGAGCACCGGCAGAGGGCGCCTTCATCGTCTATACGGACAAAGCAGCGTTTCTGGCCGCTACAGGCGCGGTGAGCGCCACGGGCCCGCTTCCGCTCGAGGGTAGCGCTACGCCGGATCCAAGAACGGTGGGGTCGATCACCTTCGACGGCGTTCCGCCGAGCACCATTCAGCTGGGAACGACCGCCTACCCGGCCGGCTGGAGCACCCTGATTCCTGGGAACGATCTTGCCGTGAACGACGTGGAGAACTTCGACGTCATTTCGAGCTCGGCGGTCTTCGCGATGGGATTCGACGCGCACGAGCCCACCGCGTCCGGCGAGAACACCGACACGTGCGGCGTGCTCGGGCCGTGCACCGACACATCGTTTGCCATGGGGATCAAGCTCGGAGCACTCGTCGTCGGCTCCCCGGTCATCAACTTCCCGGACGACGTGCTGGCGTTCTTCGGCGTGTGGTCCGATCAGCCCCTGGACAGGATTGAAGTCAGAGATCTCAGTGGGACGATCGACGACGAATTCTTCGGCGAGGTGTATACGAGTGCGAGGCCCCGGCCCGCGGCAGTACCGGAACCCGGGACGCTTGCTCTTCTTGCGCTCGCGGTTGCCGGCATGTCGCTGTCCAGACGTCGTCGTTGACGGTTGCGGGCGGGGGGGGCGGGGGGGACCCCCCCGCCGCGC
>JBKKCN010000677.1:0-8411 GCA_046712525.1 Candidatus Rokuibacteriota bacterium | reverse complement strand
CGGGTCCGGTCACCGTGAAGATCCAGAAGGGGACCGTGATCAAGCACGGCGACGGACACCTCTTCCTGCCGGGGACGAAAGGACGCGTCGTCGCCATCTCGTACGTCGAGGACAAGGGCGAGAAGGTCGCAAAGTCCGTGGAGGTGAAGGCCGCCAAGCCATGAAGCCGCCAACCGTCGGGGCCCTGCTGGCCGCACTGAGCGTGTTCGTTATCGCGACGAGCGCCACCGCCGGCAGCCTGACGATCGAGGTCGATGGCGTCCGGGTCGGCATCGCGAGCACGCCGGACCCACCCGTCACGGATGTGAAGACCGCGTATACCGTTCAACTGCTTGAAGCTGCTGGGAAGCCAATCACCGACGCGCGTGTGACACTGACCGGGCGCATGGCAGACGGCATGACGGCCGCATCGCCGCTGCGTTCGACCGGCGAAGCGGGCGTCTATCGCGGCAAAGTACTGTTCACGATGGCAGGTCCATGGGACCTGACCGTGCGGGTCGTGAGGCCAACCGGCCGTGTCGAGATCCCGCTACGTGAAGTCGTCGTGAAACACCGATGACACTGAGAATCGAGATCCTCACGGCACCGGGCTGAGGGAAGTGCGAGGAGGCCAGGCGATTGGTCTTCAGCGTGGTCGCACAGGCGAAAGCTGAGTTCCCGGACCTGGAAGTCTGCGAGCGCAACCTCGGCCAACACCCGCAGCTCGGGCCTCGGTACGGTGTGACGGCCGCCCCTGCCATCATCGTGAACGAACGGTTGGAGTTCCGAAGCGTTCCCAACGCTCAGGCTCTCCTCGAGCGCCTGGCAGCAATTGCGAGGACCGATGGCGACTGAGACTTCGCGACGCGTCGACACTGGCACGGGAGCGGACCGGACGAGGACGCGATTTTCCTCGGCTGTCGCCGCTTCCGTCGGCGGACTTCTACTCGTCGCGGTGTTGGGGTGGGCGGCGTGGAACGGAGCTGTGAGCGGTCTCCGCTGGATCGACTTCGACTCACCGCTGACCTTGGCGGCGTTTGGGTTCATGGCTGGCGTCGGGGCATTCTTCGCGCCCCTGCGCGTTCGTGCTTTTCCCGGCCTATATTTCCTACTACCTGACGACACAGGGCATCGCTCCGGAGAGCGCCCGTCGTTCGTTCGCTCTGGGCCTCATCTGTGCGGCGGGGAGCGTCGTGTTCTTCGCGCTGGCCGCGGTCACCATCACGCTCCTCGGTGGCGCCGTCTCTCGCTATCTGATCGCGATGAAGCCGGCCATCGCCCTCGCCGTTGTGGTGCTCGGCCTCGCGCTCGTTGCGAACATGCGCTTATTCGCACTCGCCCTTCCGCTCGGGAGAATCGGCCAGCGGCTGCCGCCGGCGGCCGGGCTCTTCCTCTATGGCTTTGGGTACGCCTTCGCAACGACGGGTTGTACCCTGCCGATCTACGTGTCGATCGTCGTGCTCCCGCTCACCAGCGGGTACGGTGGCGCGGCCCTGGTCACATTCGCCAGCTTCGCGGCGGCCATGGCATGCATGATGATTCTCACGAGTCTCCTCGTCGGGTTGGCAAAGGAACGGTTGCTTGCGCGGCTGCAGGCCTCGACCGTCTGGATCAAGCGGATGAGCGGCGCCGTGCTGATCGCCGCCGGACTCTATCTTGGCTACTACTACATCGCCGCCGGCATGTAGGCGGTCGATCGGAGACGATTCATGCGAGGAATCCGCTATGCCGTGGCCGGAGTGCTGCTACTCCTCGCGTTCGGCCCATCCGCGATGACGGCGCACGCCGCGTCGAAAGTGGCCGTCATCGAAGTCAAGGGGATGGTCTGAAGCTCCTGACAGGCCTCCGTGGCCGCAGCCTTGGAAAGGCTGCCAGGGGTGAAAAAGGTCGACGTCAGCCTCGAGAAGGCGCTAGCAAGCGTTGCGTTTGACGACGCGAAGGTCTCGCCGGAAAAGCTGGTGTCCACCATCGACCTGCTCGGTTTCAAGGCCAAACTTCTCCGGGTCGTGCCTGGAGGCTGACGCGGTACCACCAGACACACTTGGGACAACACCAGAACATGAGCGATGCGATGGCGAAAGAACGCGGGCTGTTCCTCTGCACTGATAATTTTACCAGGAGCCAGATGGCGGAAGAGATGGAAGCCGGTATCGCTCATCACGTCTGGTCGCTTGAAGACATTGCGGGCCCCGCCGCATGACCGCACTTCTGCATTCCGTCTTGCTGTTTGCTCTGGCCGGCCTCGCCGAAATCGGTGGCGGCTACCTCATGTGGCTGTGGTGGCGTGATGGCCGCGGATGGCCACTCGGTCTTGCGGGGGCCCTCATCCTTGTGCTCTACGGCATCATCCCGCCGTACCAAGCCGCTCACTTCGGTCGTGTGTATGCCGCCTACGGCGGCGTGTTCGTCGTGCTGTCCGTCCTTTGGGGCTGGGCGGTTGACCGGGTGGCGCCCGACCGATACGATCTGATCGGCGCATTGATTTGTGTGGTCGGGGTCGCGGTCATCATGTACGCCCCGAGATCAACTGAGGCGCGGGGGTAGTGTCTCTGTTTGGTTTTTGGACGCGAAAGAGCGCGGCGACCGTAAACCGTGACGTCGTGGATCCCGAGAACCCGACATGCTCCACGCCAACGAAGCCCGCTCTGGTGATCATCTCGACTTGGTCCCGTACCGGGACCGCGCCAGCGACTCAGTCGGACCAGGCGTCAAGGCTGCTCGCTACTTCGGGCGCCAGTCGCCTTTCAACACGCGGCGAACTGGAGCCTCCTCGCGGGAGCACCCGGTAAATCTCACGATAGGTCTGCTCCTTCAGCGGAGACAGGTTGAGCACACCGTTGGAGATGACGACATCGAATGGGACGTTCAGGCTGGTGCGTGTCGACTAAAAGTCCGTGTCGGGCTCGGCGACCACTGCGGGACGGTACTGGCGGCGATGCTGCCAGAGGGCGAAGAGGACGGACAGCACGGACATCCCCAGCATCGCGCCCGAGATGGGCCGTGTCACGAAGAGCCACACGTCGGAGTCCGTCATGAGGGCGCGCACGAGGTTGACCTCGATCTGGTCGCCCAGGATGACGCCGAGGATGAGGGGAGCCAGGGGCAGGCGGAACTTCACGAGCAGGTAGCCCACCACGCCGAAGAGCAGCAGCGCGTACACGTTGTCGATGGTGTTGTTGAGCGCGTAAGCGCCGATGACGCAGAGCACGAGGATCTGCGGGATGAGGATGGCCTTGGGCACGCGCACGATCTTGAGGTAGAAGCGGGCGAGGATCCACTGCAGGACGATCATGATCGGATGCGCCACGATGTAGGCGGCGAAGAGGCCGTAGGCGACGTGGGGCTGCTGGGTCATGAAGAGCGGGCCCGGCTGGATACCGTGGATGGTCATCGCGCCCAGCATGACGGCGGTCACCGCGTCGCCGGGGATGCCGAAGGCCATGATCGTCACCAGCGAGCCCGCCACGTTCGAGTTGTTCGACGCCTCGGAGGCGATGATGCCCTCGGGAATGCCGGTGCCGAACTTTTCGGGGTGACGCGAGAACTTCTTGGCCTGGTCGTAGGCCATCACGTTGGCGGCGCTGCCGCCGATGGCGGGGAGCACGCCGATGAGCAGCCCCACGATGGTGGACCACAACAGCAAGAAGGGCCGCGACAGGATCTCCCAGATCACCGCGAGGTGCGACACCCTGAGGTTGGGCGCCTCGATGGCGGGCGGCATGGTGCCCGCGCCCATCCGCTCCAGGTCGGCCATGATCTGCGCGAAGGCAAACACGCCGATGAGGACGGGCAGGAACTGAAAGCCGTTGCGAAGAAAATCGCTGCCGAACGTGAAGCGCGGGATGGCCATGATGGGATCGGTGCCGATCACGGTGATGACGAGGCCGAGGGCGCCCGCGAGCAGTCCCTTCAGAAGCGACTGCTCGGTGAGACCCGCCACCATCGACAGTGCCAGGATGAACAGCGAGAAGTACTCCCACGGCCCGAAGCGCAGGGCGAAGGCGGCGAGCGGCACGGTGGCGCCGATGAGGAAGAGGGCGCCGAGGAGGCCGCCGATGAACGAAGCCCACGTCCCCAGCCAGATGGCGCGGCCGGGCTCCCCCTTTTGCGCCATGGGGAAGCCGTCCCACATCGTGGCCACCGACGACGGCTTGCCGGGAATGCCGAGCAGGATGGAGGTCACGAGGCCCCCCGACTCGCCGCCCACGTACACGCCCGTCATGGCGGCCAGCCCCGCGAGGGGATCGAGCCCGAAGGTGAAGGGCAGCACGATGATGATCGTCATCGTGATCGTCACGCCCGGCAGCACGCCTCCCACGAGCCCGGCGAGCGTGCCGATGGCGAGCGGTGTGAGGTACTGCGGCTGCAAAATCTCGCCGAGGCTGCCGAGGAGCGGACCGAACACTTAGAAGCCGGTAAGCCGCCCGCGGGGCAGGAGCACGTGCAGGTAGAACTCGAAGACGTAGTACGTCACGAGCATGGCGCCGAAGGCGAGCGCCGCCAGCAGCGTCCACGCGCGCGCCGTGCGGGGCGGGTCGAGCGCCGCCTGCAGCACGCCGACGAAGAGGAGCGTGGCCACGCGGTACCCGAGCTGCGGCAGTGTGAAGACGTAGGCGGTGAAGATGGCGAACGTGATCACCACGAGCCGGTAGTTGGCGGGCGGCGTCACCGGCCTGTCGCGCCGCATGAAGTCCGCCACCACGAGGGCGGCGCTGAGCACCGCCGTCACGCCGAACAGGATGCGCGGGTAGAAGCCCGGCCCGATGGGCACGAGCGCGGGCTGCGGCAGGCCGCGCGAGACCCAGAGGAGAAGCAATGAGCCCGCGAGGCAGACGAGCCCCGCGATGCCATCGCGGCCGAGCGTCATCCTAACGCTTCAGCAGACCGAGATCGCGCGCCAGCGTCTTGTTGAGGTCGTCGTTCTCCTTCAGAAAGGCCATGTAGGCGTTGCGGTCCAGGTAACGGACGAAGGTGCCCTGCTTGGCCATGTCCTCGGCGAACTTCGCCTCGCTGGTGGCCTTCTGGCAGGCGTCCCCCAGCTTCGCGATGATGTCCGCCGGCGTGCCCTTCGGCACCATGAGACCGCGCGTGACGGCGTACACGACGTTGACGCCGAGCTCCTTGAGCGTGGGCACGTTGGGAGCGTCGGCGAGGCGCTTCTCGGTGCCGACGGCGAGGAACTTGAGCTGGCCGGCGTCGACCTTGCCCTTCTGGGTGAGGTTGGAGTCCGTGAGGTCGATGTGGCCGCCGAGGATGGCGTTCATGCGCGGCGCCAGCCCTTCGTAGGACACGTACTTGAACTTGATCCCGGCCGCCTTCTCGATGAGCGCGGGGAAGAAGTGGCTGGTGGAGCCGAGAGTGGCGCCCACGGTGATCTGTCCCGGCCGCGCCTTGGCGTCGGCGAGCAGCTCCTGCCACGACGACCACTTCGTCTTGGGGCTGGCGGTGACGACGGAAGGTGTGTTCGAGACCGAGCACACAGGTTCGAAGTCGGTGTAGGCGACGTCGGCCACGCCCGTGTAGTACGTGGAGTGGATGTAGTCGTGCACGGCGTAGATCGTGTAGCCGTCCGGGGGCGAGCCCTTGGCCTCGCGCGCGCCCGCGGTGCCCGAGGCGCCGCTCACGTTGGCGATGACGATGGCCTGGCCCAGGTACTTCTGGAGCAGCGTGCCCAGCGGACGGAAAATCGCGTCGGTATCGCCGCCGGCCGCCCACGGCACGATGAGCTTCACGGGTCGCTCGGGGTATGCGGCCAGTCCCAGCGACGCCGTGCCTACGGCGGCGAGGAGCGTCATGAGCAGGACGAATCGGCGCATTCGTGGCCTCCTTTGAAAAAACTGCCCGATGATATCACGCTATGATCGAGCTCATGCCGGGCCGGCTCGCGCTTTTCGTCCGCCGCCGCATCGCCATCAAGCTCACCCTTACCCTCGTCGGCTTCGTGGCTCTCACGATGGCCGTGGCCGGCATCTACCTCAACTACGCTCTCGAGAAATTCGCGGTGGAGTCGCTGCAGGCGCGCCTCGTGGTGGCGGGACGGCTGCTGCACGACGAGGCGCGCGGGCTGCTCACGGGCGCGGCGAGCCCGGACCAGGTGCGCGCCTTCGTCACGCGCGCGGCGGCGCCCACGCAATCGCGGGTGACGCTCATCGCGCCCGACGGCCGGGTGCTCGGCGACTCGGACGTGGAGGCGCGCGACCTCGGCCGCCTCGAGAACCACCGCGAACGCCTCGAGGTGCGCGAGGCGCTGCAGGGGCGAATCGGCCACGACCTGCGCAGGAGCGTGAGCGTGAGCGCACCCTTGTTGTACGTGGCGGTGCCCGTCGAGGACGGCCGCCGAGTGATCGGGGTGCTGCGGACGGCGCTTCCGCTGGCGGCCGTCACCTCGTCGTACGCCGCCCTGCACCGGGTGATGCTCGCGGGCGCCTTCGTCGCGCTCGCGGTGGCGCTCGGGATCGGCCTCTTCGTCGCCAGACGAGTGACGCGGCCCGTCGTCCAGATGCAGGCCATCGCGCGCCGGATGAGCGAAGGCCACTTCGACGTGCGGGCGCCCGTGAGCTCCGTGGACGAGATCGGCGCCCTCGGCCGTGCCCTCAACGTCATGCTCGCGCGCCTGCGCGAGAAGATCGGCGACCTCGAGCACGAGCGCGCCCGGTCCAACGCCATCCTGGACGGCATGGTGGAGGGCGTGATCGCCGTCGACGGGCATGACTCCATCATCCGCATGAACGAGCGCGCGCGCGCCATGCTGGGCGTGGGCACCGGACGCGGCGAGCTCAAGCCATTCCTGGAGGTCGTCCGTAACGCCGATCTCCACGAGATCTTCCGCGAATGCCGCGCCGCCGCCGCGGGCGCCCCCGTGCGCCGCGAGCTGGTGCTGCGCCATCCCATGCCGCGCCGGCTTCAGGTGAACGCGGTGCCGCTGCGTCTGGCCGGGGAGGAGACGGGCGCGGTCATGGTGCTGCACGACGTGACCGAGCTGCGCCGGCTGGAGGCGGTGCGCACGGAATTCATCGCCAACGTCTCCCACGAGCTGCGTACGCCGCTCACCGCCATCCAGGGCTACCTGGAGACACTCCTCACGGGTGCGCTCGAGGAGCCCGAGCACGCGCGGCGGTTCCTGGAGGTCGCCTTCCGCCACACGGAGCGGCTGGGACGCCTGCTGAACGACCTCACCGATCTTTCCAACATCGAGCTGGGCAAGATCACGCTGCGGGCGGGCCCCGTCCACCTCGAAGACGTCACCAACTCCGCCCTCGCCATCGTCCGGCCACGGGCGGACAGCAGCGAGGTGACCCTCGAGACGGATCTCGTGCCGGCGTCGATCACCGTGTACGCGGACCACGATCGTCTCGCGCAGATCCTCATCAACCTCGTCGACAACGCCGTCAAGTACACGCGGGCGGGCGGGCGTGTGACCGTGCGGGCCCGATCTCTGGACACCGGCCGGGTGGAGATCGCGGTCGCCGACACCGGCATCGGCATCCCGCACGCGGACCTGCCGCGCATCACCGAGCGCTTCTACCGCGTGGACAAGGCACGCTCGCGCGAGCTCGGCGGCACCGGCCTCGGCCTCGCCATCGTCAAGCACCTGGTGGCGGCGCACGGCGGCGAGCTGTCGATCGAGAGTGAAGTGGAGCGGGGCACGACGGTGCGCTTCACGGTACCCGCGAGCACGGCCGCCGTTCCCTCGCAGATGCTGCTGCCGATGAGGTCGTCAGAGGCCGGGCCTCACCTGCCGAAGTAGACGCTCCGCGACTGCGCCCGCCGGAGTCCACGGCCGGCGCCCAGCTCGCTTCACCGAAGATTTACGCCGCCGTCATCCTCCTGTAACGCGGAGGGTCGACACTCGCATTCGATGAAGAGCGTCGCGGCCGCCAGGCACCTCGACAAGGTTCTGGTCGTGGAAGACGAGCGGGACGTCGCCGAGCTCATCCGCTTCAACCTCACCCGCGAAGGGTACGAGGTGGTGGTCGCTCCCACCGGCGCCGATGCGCTCAAGTCCGTGCGCAACAACCGTCCCGACATCATCCTCCTCGACATCATGGTGCCGCAGCTCAACGGGTGGGAAGTGTGCCGTCGCCTGAAGCAGGACGCCGCCACCGGCACCATCCCCGTCATCATGGTGACGGGCCGCGTGGAGGAGGGCGACAAGGTCCTCGGCTTCGAGTTGGGTGCCGACGACTACGTGACCAAGCCGTTTTCCCCGCGCGAGCTTCTCGCCCGCATCCGTGCCGTCGTGCGGCGGGGCAAGCCCGACGGCCTCGAGAAGAAGGTGCACCTGAAGGCGGGCGAGCTCGAGATCGACCGCTACCGCTTCGAAGTGCGCATGAGGGGCCGCCGCATCGACCTCACGCCCAAGGAGTTCGAGCTGCTCGCCATCCTCGTGGCGGCGCCCGGGCGCGTGTTCGGCCGCGAGGAGCTGCTGGACG
>JBKKCN010000676.1:0-3795 GCA_046712525.1 Candidatus Rokuibacteriota bacterium | reverse complement strand
CGCTCGTTGCCGGGCGTGGGCGGCAGCGGCGTCCCGTACGGCTGTCGCAGGTTCATCAGCTGCTGTCCGGTGGCGTCGGTGAGCAGCACCGTGTCCCAGTGGGGATGCTGCTCCTTCACGCGCGCCGCGAGCGCGTAGAAGGCGCGGTAGTCGCCGTGATCGACGTGCTCCGAGGCCGCGAGCGTCTTCAGGGCCTCGATGTCGGTCTTGAGCTGCGCGTCCAGCGCCAGCGCGAGGGCACGGGCGGTCTCCTGCAGGCCGCGCTCGATCGCCACCCGCTCCTGGCGGTGGAGCCTCACGACGAGGACGAGAGAGAAGATGAGGATGGGCACCAGCGTGACGATGACGAGGATGATGAGATGCGAGCGCAGCTTCATGTGAGTCGGGGACAGAGTACGAACGGGCGCGGCTCAGGGATAGCCGGGAAAACTTTTTCTCAGTTCACCTCGTCAACCGGCCGGCGCCCCGTCAACCGGAGAATCACCTCGCAGAGCTTCTCCATAGGACACGGCTTCAGGAGGATTTCGTCGAAGGCGGACGTCATGCCCCGGGTGATGCTGGCCGTCAACGCGACCACGGGGACGTAGCGTCCGGTCGCCTGCTGTCGCGCCCGCAGCTGCTCGAGCAGCCAGTTGCCGTCGTGAAAGGGCATCGCGATATCGGCGAGCACGAGGTCCGGCGTCACCTTGTGCACGACGGCGAGTGCCTGGCTCGCCGACGACACCGCGGTGACGAGGGCGCCGCAATATTGCAGCGACGCCTCGACGATGAACCGAGCGTCGTCGTTGTCCTCGACGACGACGACATGAAGGCCCCGCAGCGGCGTCTTATCGGCCTTGGTCATGTGCTTACGTGGGCGGCCCCGATATGGCCCCCCCAAGCCCCCCACGAGTAGACGCCCCTCACTCTCAGCGCCCGGCGCACGCCGGCCACCCACTATCCTCGCGCGAGGACTCGTGCGAGCGCATTGACGAAGCGATCGACGTCTTCATCCGTCATGGCAAGAGAACACGCGCCGAGACCACGCTGGGTGAGCAGGATGCCCTCGTTGATGAGGCCGAGGAAGACGCGAAGCGGCAGCTCGGGATCCTTGGCACGGCTCGAGCGATAGTCGGTCAGCTTCTCGGTGGTCCAGTGCAGGCAGAAGAGGGAGCCCACGCCCGTCACCTGCCCCTTGCGGCGAGTGCCGGCAAAGAGGCGCGTGAGGCCGCCGCGCAGCCGCTCGCCGAGCGCATCGAGGCGGGTGTAGGCGTCGGGCGTGAGGGCGTTGAGGGTGGCCACTCCCGCCGCCATCGTGACCGGGTTGGCGTTGAAGGTGCCCCCCTGGCTGATGCGCGCGCCCCCTTTCCGAGGATCGTAGAAGTTCATGATGTCAGCGCGCCCGCCGAAGGCGCCCACGGGCAGGCCGCCGCCGATGATCTTGCCGAGAGTGGTGAGGTCCGGCCGCACGCCGAAGCGCTCCTGCGCGCCGCCGTACCCGATGCGGAACGAGATCACCTCGTCGAAGATGAGGACGATGCCGAGACGCTCGGTGATCTCGCGCAGGCGCGCCAGGAATCCCTCCGCAGGCGGCAGGATGCCGCCGATACCGAGGAGCGGATCGACGAGCACGCAGGCGAGGCTCGCGCCTTCCTTCTCGAGGATCTCCGCGCAGGCGTCCGCGTCGTTCCACGGCAGCACCACCACGTGCTTGAGGACCGCGGGCGGCACGCCCGCCGACCACGCCACCGGCTTGGGGCGCTTGCGATTGCCGGCGACCTTGGGATCCGGCGTGACGCTGACCATCACCCAGTCGTGGGTGCCGTGAAAGGCGCCCTCGAACTTCGCGATCTTCGACCTGCCCGTGAACGCCCGCGCCAGGCGCACGGCGTTCATCGTCGCCTCCGTGCCCGAGTTCGTGAAGCGCAGGCTCTGCACCGAGGGCAGTCGGCGCGTGATCAGCTCCGCGAGCCGAACCTCGTGCTCGGTGGGTCCGGGAAACGACAAGCCGCTCTCCGCCACCGCCTGCACCGCCTTGATGACGTCGGGGGGCGCGTGGCCGAGGATCAGGCTCGTGTAATTGCCGTTGAAGTCGATGCGCTCGGTGCCATCGGCGTCCCAGATGTGGGCGCCCGACCCGCGCTGGAAATAGAAGGGGTACGGGTCGAAGAAGGTCGTGGTGCGGCTGTTGCCGCCCGGCATGACCGCCACCGCCTCCTCGTGCAGCGCGCGCGAGCGCGCGGTCTTGGCGACGTATTCCGAGATTTCCTTGTCCACGCTCATGCTCAGACCTCCTGTAGTCGTGTGGCGGCCACTGACGCGTCCGCCTCCCGTAGCAGCTGGTGCGCCTGCGCCACCTCGACGGCGGTGAAACGCATGCGCTGACCGGGCTTCACCTGACCGATGCGAGCGATGTCGAACGAACACACGGTGGCGACCTTGGTATAGCCGCCCGTCGATTGCCGGTCCACGAGCAGCACGATGGGCTGCCCGTCGCCGGGCACCTGTACGGCGCCGAAAGCGATGCCGTCCGAGATGATGTCGTGCCCGCGCGCGTGCGCGATGCGGGGCCCCTTCAGGCGAGCGCCCATGCGATCCGACTGCGGCAGCATCTCATAGGCGGCGCCGAGGAACTGCGCGATGCCCTCGGCGGTGAAGCGGTCCGCCTGCGGGCCGAGCACCACGCGCAGCGCGGGCTCCGCCGTCCAGTCGGGGATGGCGTCGCGTCGGAGGCGTCGCACGCGGGGCAGCGGGGCCGGGGCCAGCGGCAGCACGTCGTCCTTCCGGAGCGCGCGGCCCTGCATGCCGCCCATGCGGCCGCGCAGGTAGGTGGCGCGCGAGCCGAGCACGAGGGGCACGTCGATCCCGCCCGAGAAGGCCACGTAGCCGCGCACACCCGCGCGCGCGACGCCGATCTTCAGCACATCCCCCGGCAGCAGGAGCAGCGTCGTCCACGCGGGCGCCGCGGCCCCGTTGATGGTGACGGCCATGTCCGCGCCGGTGACGGCCACCGCGCACGGCGCCTGCGCCTGCAGCCGCGGGCCCATCAGCGTGCACTCCAGCGCGGCGGCGCTGTCGGCGTTGGCCACGAGGCGGTTGGCGATGATGAAGGAGGGGCGGTCGAGCGGCCCCGAGGGCGGGATACCGTAGCGAAGGTGGCCGGGACGGCCGAGGTCCTGCACCGTCGTGTGCGGGCCGGGATCGAGGACGCGGATCATCGTTACGACATCCCGGAGAGGGCGATGACCGGCTGGAAGGTGCCGCGGGCCACGCGCGCCTCGATGTCGTCGAACTCGCGCCGGTCGATGGGACGCATGCGCACGCGGTCGCCGGGCTTCAACAAGATCGGCTCCGCGGCGTCGGGGTCGTAGAGCCGGAGCGGG
This sequence comes from Candidatus Rokuibacteriota bacterium, assembly GCA_046712525.1. Taxonomy (GTDB): domain Bacteria; phylum Methylomirabilota; class Methylomirabilia; order Rokubacteriales; family CSP1-6; genus JBBDXO01. Next base: position 433 of record JBKKCN010000676.1, on the reverse strand, counting down.
ATGCGGCCGAGAATCCAGTACCCACCTGGACTGTCGACGGAGTAGATGCAGCACTGGATGCCGCCGATGCCGACGCTGCCGGCGGGCACCTTCACGCGCGGTGTCGGCAGGCGCGGCAGGCAGATGCGCTCCGGCATGCCCGTCATGTAGGGCAGGCCCGGCGTGAAGCCGATGAAGTACACGAGCAGATCGGAGCCCGCGTGCAGGCGCACGACCTCGTCCACGGGCATCTCCAGCCGCCGCGCCGCCGCTTCCAGGTCGAGGCCGAGATCGCTGTCGTAGCAGCAGGGCAGCTCCACGGTGCGCGCGGGCGGCAACACGGTGGTGGAGGCCATCGAGGCGAGCTCGGCGAGGGTGGCGCAGAGGGCGTCGTAGCCCACCGCGCTCGGATCGTAATAGACGAGGAGGGCGCGAAAGCTCGGCACCGTCTCCA
>JBKKCN010000675.1:0-2727 GCA_046712525.1 Candidatus Rokuibacteriota bacterium | reverse complement strand
CTGCGCGGACCGCGCGGCGGCATGGTGCTGTGCCGCCGTGAGCACGCGCAGGCGCTGGACAAGACGGTGATGCCGGGCGTGCAGGGCGGCCCCCTCATGCACGTGATCGCGGCCAAGGCGGTGGCCTTCCGCGAGGCACTCACGCCGGAGTGGCGCGCCTACCAGCAGCAGATCGTCACCAACGCGGCGGCGTTCGCGGAGGCCCTCCTCGCGCGCGGCTATCGGCTCGTGACTGGGGGCACCGACACGCATCTCCTCCTGGTCGACCTGTCGGACAAGAGCGTGACGGGCAAGGACGCTCAGGAGGCGCTCGACCGCGCGTGGATCACGGTGAACAAGAACACGATCCCCTTCGAGACGCGCAGCCCCATGGTGACGAGCGGCATCCGCCTCGGCACGCCCGCCGTGACATCGCGCGGCATGAAAGCGCCGGAGATGGCGGAGATCGCCGCGCTCATCGATGCCGTGCTGTCGAGCCCCGGCTCGGCATCCGCGGAGGCGAAGGTGCGCGGCCAGGTCCAGGAGCTGACGAGCCGCTTCCCGCTGTACCTCGGACGCACGTGACCGGCGTGAAAGGAGCGCAGGCCCGATGAAATGCCCGTTCTGCGGTCACACGGAAGATCGGGTCGTGGACTCTCGCGTGGGCCGCGAAGGCGAGTTCATCCGGCGGCGCCGCGAGTGCCTGAAATGTCATCGCCGCTACACGACCTACGAGTACAACGAGGACGTGCTCCCGCACGTGGTCAAGCGCGACAGTCGCCGCGAGCCTTTCGACCGCCAGAAGCTGCGCGGCTCCATCCTCAAGGCGTGCGAGAAGCGCTCGGTGGGCGTGCAGGCGGTCGACGACGTGGTGGCCGACATCGAGGCGCGGCTGCACGAGCGGGCGGAGAAGGAGATCTCCTCCCTCGAGCTGGGCGATCTCGTGATGGAGCACCTGCAGAAGCTCGACCAGGTGGCCTACGTGCGCTTCGCCTCCGTCTACCGGCAGTTCAAGGACATCAACCAGTTCATGGACGAGGTGAAGGGGCTGCTCAAGGACGACGCCAAGCCCAAGCCAGCGTCGCCGAAGCCCCGGCCCCTGCAGAAGACGAAGTAGGCCTCGATGGCGGCGGGTCGCCGCTCAGGACGGCAGCGCGCCTTCCTCACGGAGCCGTGCGAGCGACCCGTCGAAGGCGTCCACCCAGAAGTCGATGTCCTTGTCGGTCATCGCGGCGTTCAGCCAGGTGATGCCGGAGCCGCGGTTGTAATCCACCCCTCTGGTCAGCATGGCCAGATGCAGGCTGGCGCCGACAGCGCCCATGCCGCGGTCGAGGCGCGCTTCGTCGGCCTCGTAGGAGTTGACGCCGAGCTCAGCGGCGTCGGCGCCCAGGAAGACCCGCGCGATTGAGGAGAGGCCGTACGCGCAGCCGTGTACGCCCCGGGTCTTCATAATTTGGTTTAACCCATCACGGAGACGGTCCCCCAGCCGGTTCAGGTTCTTCTGCACCTCGCCCGTTTTCAAGATGTCGAGCGCGGCGACGCCGGCGGCGGCGAGAAGCGGGGTGCCGCTGAACGTGCCCTGGTCGGCCACGCGCTTGGTGCGGTCGCGCCTGGCGTCACCGGAGAACGCCACGCCATCGAGCAGGTCGGCGCGCCCGGTGAGTGCGGCACCGGGCAGGCCGCCCGCCACTGCTTTGGCCAGACACGTGAGATCGGCGGTGACGCCGAAGTATTCCTGGGCACCCCCGGGCGCCAGCCTGAAGCCCGTGACGACTTCGTCGAAGACGAGCACGACGCCGCGCGCGCGCGTGAGCTCGCGCAGCGCTCTCAGAAAGGCAGGATCGGTGGGCACCGTCATCGATCGCGAGGCGGCGGGCTCGAGGATCACGGCCGCCACCTCGTGCTCGTCGAGCAGCTCCTTGACCTGGGCGATGTCGTTGCACCGTGCCACGAGGGTCTGGGCCACCGTCTCCTCCGGCACGCCGGCGGAGGCCGGAAGCTCGAAGGGATCCTTGACGGCCGCCATCACGGAATCGTGCAGGCCGTGGAAATGACCCCGGAACTTGACGATCTTGGTGCGGCCGGTGGCCGCCCGCGCCACGCGGAGGGCGAGCGCCGTTGTCTCCGTGCCCGTCATCGTGAAGCGCACGCGCTCGGCGCCAGGGACGATGGCGTGGATGAGCTCGGCCCAGCGCAGCTCCAGCTCCGAGCCTGCGCTGTAGTGTGTGCCCTTGCCCGCCTGTTCCCGGATGGCGGCGACGATGGCGGGATGGTTGTGGCCGAGGATGACGGCGCCGTGCCCGCTCCAGCCGTCGATGTAGCGGTGGCCGTCGACGTCCCACTTGTAGGCGCCGTCGGCGCGGTCGACGTAAAACGGAAACGGTGAGAAGACGCGCCCATCGTGGGCCGCCCCGCTCGGCATGAGACGGACCGCACGCTCGTAGAGCGCCTTGGACTTCGGCCGCGCCTGCGCGTATTCCTGCTCGATCGTTCGCTGTGCCATGCGTTGGTCTCCGTGTGCGTCGTGTGGGGTTTCCAGTTGACGAGAGTAACACTGGCCGGGCTTGCCGCCTCGTCAGCGCGTGGCCAGGAACACGCCCGCCATCACGAGTGCGGCGCCCGCCAGATGGTAGCCGTGCACGGGCTCGCCCACGATCAGCCACGAGAGCGCGATCACCACGAACGGCATCAGGTTGAGGAAGATGGCCGCGCGCCCGGGCCCGATGCGGCGGATCACCGCGAAGAACC
>JBKKCN010000674.1:0-7341 GCA_046712525.1 Candidatus Rokuibacteriota bacterium | reverse complement strand
GAGCCAACCACCTGCTCGTTCTTGCGCTGGGCCATGCCGACCAGGTACACGCCCTCCTGGGGAGCCGGGAAGCGTCCCCGGTAGCGGCCGGGGCCGATCTGCTCGAGATCCACCACCGTGCGCTGGCGCGTGGGGGACACCACGCCCACCTGCGAGTCCAGGAAGTTGATGAACTCACCCTTGCCGTCCACGGCGTCCACGACGACTTCGCCGGTGGTGTCGGTGCGCTGCACGACGGCGGTGGTGTCGCTGCGCGAACCGCTGCGCAGCGTCCAGCGCGTGAGCTGGGCCCAGAACTTGTTGTAGTCGCGCCAGCGCAGCCACAGCACGCCCCACTTCGCCTTGGCGTCGGAGGTGAAGGCGGCGGAGCGGCCCAGCCCGTACCGCCACGTGGCGAGCACGGGATCTTCCTGGTGACTCATCAGCACGAGCTCGGCGGTCGACTTCAGCGTGGTGGCCACGTAGCCGCCGAGGGGAGGCACGCCCTTCCAGTCGATCTCCTGCAGCGCCTCGTGGCCGGGCGCGGTGAGCTGCGGCTTGAAGGGCTGCTCGATGAGCGAGGCCTTGGACGCCAGCTGCGTCTCCAGCGTGAAGATGCGCGGGATGGTCTGCGAGTCCTCGGTGTAGTAGAAGCGTCCCTTGCCCCACTTCGCGATGTCGACCATGAGCTGGACGTCGGCGTCCTTGCCGATGGCGACGGTGGACACGGTGATCTTGTCCTTGGACATGCGCCGCAGCAGTCCCGTGAAGTCGCCGCGCGTCATCTGGCCGTCCGACAGGAAGATGACGTGCTTGAGCAGCGCGGGGCGGTCGAAGAGGACGGAGTACGCGTCCTTGAGGGCCGGATAGCCGTCGGTGCCGCCGCCCGCCTTGATGGTGGCGATGGCGTGATGGACGGCCGCCTTGTCGCGCGCCGAGCGCACGGGCGCGTCCCAGAGGAACTCCGTGTCCCAGCTCTGGACGCCCACCTCGTTGCGCTCGTCGAGGAGATCGACCACCAGGTGGGCGGCCTCCTTGGCGAGATCGAGCTTGGTGACCTTCTCGTCCGTCGACATCGCCATGGAGCCGGAGCGGTCGACGGAGAGGACGACGGCGAGGCTCGGGATCTCGACCTTTTGCTTGACCTCCATCGTGACCGGCAGCGCCTCCTCGATCGGCGTGCGGTAGTAGCCCCCGAGGCCGAAGCTCTCCTCGCCGCCGAGCATCATGAGCCCGCCGCCGTGATCGCGCACGTAGTCGCGGATCTGCGCCATCTGCGGCTTGCTCAGCTTCAGCGAGGACACGTTGGAGAGCACGACGCCGTCGTATTTCTGCAGCCCCGCCACGTCCTTGGGAATCTGCGCGGGCTCCACCACCGTGACGTCGATGTTCTGCGAGCGCAGCGCGCCCACCAGGGAGGCAGCGTGCGAGCGGTCCTTGTCCGCGAGCAGCACCTGCGGCCGGCCCCGGACGACCACCGTGCCCACCGCGCGGTTGTTGTCCTCGATGGTGTCGCCGTCGATCTCCAGCGCGGCTTGGTAGACGTGGATGCCGCTGGCATCGAGCGACTGCCGGTAACCGAAGACGTTCTTGCCCGGCGCCAGCTTCACGATCTGCGAGCCGATGAACTCGCCGTTGCGGAAGAGTGACACGCGGCCCTGCGTCTCGCGATGGCTCCACGCCACCACCTTGGCCTGAAAGGGCTCGCCGAACTTTACTTCCTGCGGCAGCACCATCGCCTCCGCCACCACCTCCTGCGTGAAGGTGAGCGGCGCTGCCACGTAGAAGATGTCGGCGCCCGCGTTCTTGGCGGCCTGCGCCCCCGCGAGCGCGTTGCCGGCATTCTGCCGGCCGTCCGTCAGCATCACGATGCGATTGGCGTGCCCCGGCGGCAGCGTGGCCACCGCGAGCTGGATGGCCTGAAAGACGTTGGTTCCGCGCCCGCCCACGGTGGCCTTGGGGCGTTCGATCGTCGGCTTGACGGCGAGCGGCTGGTCCACCACCGCCTCCTCGCCGAAGACGACCACGCTGTGCCGGTCGCCGCTCTTGACGTGACGGGCGGAGTCCGCGACGAAGCGATATGCGCGCTCGCGGGCGGCGAGGCTCACGCTGTCGGATTGATCGAGCAGAAAGACGACGTTGAGCCGGTCTACCCAGCGCGGGATGGACGGCCGCATCAGCGACACGCAGAGCACGACGAGCAGCGCGCAGCGGACGCCGAGCGCCCAGCGGTCGCCCGCGCTGGTGGGCGCCCGGAAGCGCCCCGCGCTCTGGCGCCGCCAGTACAGGAAGCCTTCGAGCGCGAGCAGCACCACGGCCAGCATGACGAACATCGGCCACAGCTCGCGCTGCACGGCCAGCGGCGGCGCCGCCTCCGGCCCGGGGCCGGTGGCCGCCGGCAGCGGGCGCGGCGCGAGGTTCGACTCCTCCGCATCCATGACGTTCACGGCCAGCTTGGAGTCGCCGCGCGCGGTGGCCAGCGTGTACACGCCCACCTCGTCCGTCTCGGTGAACGACACGGCGCCGCGCGTGACCTGCGCCTTCACCGTGCGTCCGCTCGGCGTGGTCACGGTGGCGGAGGTGATCCCGTGGGCGACGGGGAGCAGGATCGAGTCTCCCGCCGCGAACTGCAGGCTGGCCTGGTCGAGCGCGGCCGGATGCAGCCAGCGCAGCGTGTTGGACAGGATGAGCGGGAAGGCCACGCGCAGCGGGAAGTCGCTCTTGAAAAGGTCGAAGCCCACGAAGATGGCCTTGCGATCCGGCTCCTCGAGCGCGTAGATGAGCGGCCCTCCCGTCGCCTCCACGAGGGCGCGGCCCGCCGCCAGCGGCCGTATGCGCATGGCGTCCTCGATGGCCACCTTGGCGAACTGCACGTGGCGCATCACGGGGTGGGCGCGATCCCAGTCCATGACGGTGGGCTGCTCCATGCGCCCCAGCACCTCGATGGGCACGTCGGCGGGCACCGCGTTGACGAAGATGAAGCGGCCGTTGCCCACCTTGGCGGGCGCGGTGGAATCGAGGATGACCACGTCGGCCTCGCCCATGCCGCCCTGGTACTGATCGGGCGTCTTTACCTCGAGGGCCACCTGGGGATCGGTCTTGAGCACCTTTTCTAGAAATAGGTTGCCGCCGCTCACGAGCAGGACCTCGATCTTGCGCGGAGGCGGCAGTACGGCATAGGCGGCGTTGTCGGAGGCAAGGTCGTCGTCGACGTCCACGCGAGCGGTGACGGCACCCCCGCCGTCGTGCGTGAAGGGCAGCACGATGGCGCGGCGCACATCCGGCTCCAGCGTCACCGAGCGATCGGCGATACGCTTGCCGTCGATCTCCAGCACGAAGTCGAAGGTGCGCGGCTCCGCGGAGTAGTTCACGAGCGAGACGTACGCCTGGTAGTTGAAGGCGCCGAAGTACGTCTTGCGGATGCTCAGGTTCGTGATGGCCACGTTGGCGCTGCGCCGTCCCACGCCCACCCACCGCACGCGCGCATCGGCCGTCTCCGGCGACGGCGCCAGCGTGAAGGCGCCGTCCGTGAAGACGTAGATCTCCGCGCGCGCGTCGGCGCCCACGAGGGCGCGCGCGGTACGCACCGCTTCCGTGAGACGGTTGGGCAGGTCGCGCGCGCGCGCGGCGCCGATGGCGGAGAGCGCACGGTCGCGGTCGCGCCCGAGCGGGGCCACCACGTTCGGCTGCACGCCCGCCTCGATCACCATGACCTCGGCGCCCTCGCCGAGGCGCCGTACCACCGCGGCGGCCTCGCCCGCGGCCACGTCGAAGCGGGAGGGGCGGACGTCCCGCGCCTTCATCGACGCCGAGGTGTCCAGCACGATCACCACCTTGCGGGCGCCTTCGCCCATCACGGTGGCCGTGGGCCGCGCGAGCGCGAGCGTGAGGGCGAGGAGGGCGAGAATCTGGAGTATCAGCAGGGGGTCGCGCTGCAGGCGCTGGAAGAAGGCGGAGGCCTCGCGGTCGCGCAGGGAGGTGTCCCACAGGAGCAGGCTCGACACCGTCTTCTCGCGGCGGCGCACCTTCAGGAAGTACAGGAGGACGAGCGGCAGCGACAGCGCGAAGACGGCGAAGGCGAGCGGAGAGAGGAAGTTCACGCCACCACCCGCCCGCGCAGCTGCGCCACCACGAACTCTTCCACCGGGGTGTCGGTGATCACCCGGTGATAGCCGACCTCCTTCGTGCGGCAGAACGTCTCCGCGCGCTCCAGGAACTGGTGGAGCCGCTCGCGGTACGCGCGCACCGCCTCGCCGTCCATGGTGAGATCCCGCAGCTCGCCCGTCTCGCTGTCGAGCAGGCGGAGATCGCCCGCGAGCGTGGGGTTCATCTCCTCGGGATCGAGGAGGTGGATCACGTGGACGTCGAAGCGCCGCTCGAGGAGGGCGCGCACGCCGTTTTCAAAGCCGCCGGGATCGAGAAGATCGGTCATGATCACCACCAGGCCCGGCTCGCGCGATCGCAGCGCATAATCGCCGAGGCCGTCGTTGAGGCTCGTGCGGCCCGCCGGCTGCACGTGCGAGAGGAACTCCATCATCTTCACCACCTGGTTCCGTCCGCGCGTGGGCGGCCAGCCTTCCGCCACGCGGTTTCTCAGGATGCCCACGCCCACGCGCTCGTGATTGACGAGTCCCACGAAGCCAAGCGCCGCCGCCAGGCGCGTCGCGTAATGCAGCTTGCTCGGGGTGCCGAAGCTCATGGAGGCGGAGGCGTCCACCACGAGGTGCAGGCAGAGGTCTTCCTCGTCCACGAAGAGCTTGACGTGCAGCCGGTCGAGACGGCCGTAGATGTTCCAGTCGACGTAGCGCAGGTCGTCCCCTGCCCCGTACGCGCGATAGTCCGCGAACTCCACGCTGTGGCCGCGGCGCGGGCTGCGCCGCTCGCCCTTGACGCTGCCACGGAAGGCACGGCGCGAGAGGAGCGAGAGCCGCTCGAGCTGAGCGAGAAACTCCGGCGTGAAGAAGCTCTGGCGAAGGGCGCTGGGCACGCCCTAGCGCTCGCGCTCGTCGAGCGCCTGGAAGTAGTCCTTGATCTGAGAATGGTAGTCGCGCGGCACCGCTTCCCGCGTGATCGCGTCTTCCATCATCTTCCGATACTGTCCGATGACGCCGAGGTACTGCAGCCGCGACGCCATCGCGCCCCCGCGCCCGGTCATGTTCGTGTCGTACCCATCCTTCCGTCCGCGGCGCGACTCGCCCTCCACGCCGACGTCGAAGGGGTTGGCGCGCAACCGCTGGCTCGCTTCGCCCTTGGGTGAGGCGCTCTTGCCCTTGCCGGGCATGAGTCCCTCGCCTTCGCCGAAGTCCTGGTCCTCGGGAAAGCCGCCTTCGCCTCCGGTGCCGCGGCCGCGCGAGCCGCCGCGCGAGTTGTCGCGTCCGCCGCGCAGTCCCTTGCCCGAGCGTTTCGCCTCTTCCTGGGCCCGCATCTTGTCGAGCGCCCGCTGCATGGCGTCCATGGCGCGGTCGGGCTGGCCGCCCTCGAGCGCTTCCATACCTTCGCTCGCGTCGTTGCTCCAGTTGCCGCCCTTGCGCCCGAGTCGCTCCATCTCCTCGAGCAGCTCCCGCAGCTTCTGCGGCGAGATCTGGTCCGGCCGCAGCCCGCCCGTGAGCGCCTTGGACTTCTTGAACACCATCTTGTAGTTGCTGGAGGTGAAGTCCGTCTGCAGATCGGGGAGCCGGTCCACCTGCTCCAGCATCTTCAACCGCTCGTCGCCCTTCTTCAGAAAGCTGTTGAAGTCGGGGCGCTGCGCGGCGAGTGCGGTGTCCTTGAAGATCGCCGACAAATCGCCGCTGGTGGCGGCGCCGCCGCCGCCCGAGCGCTGCGCGAAGTCCTTCTCCTCGAATGCGTTCGGCTTCAGCCGGTCGCGCTGCGCGGGCCGTGCGCGATCCTCGACCATCGCGCCCGCGGCGCGCTGCTCCGCCTCGTCGCTCTCACCGCTCGGCGAGAAGTCCGGGAAGAACGCGCGGGACGGCATGGGCAGGGCAGGAGCGAGCGCGAGGGCGATCGCCACCACCACCGGCACCGGCAGCACCCGGGCCTCGCGCGGCATGATCCGATGGACGATCGTGCGTGGCTGCAGGCGTCCCACCCGCTCCGTGGCGTCTTCCACGAGCGCGGTGACGAGCGGGGTGCGATCGGGACGCTGCGCCCACTCGAGCGCCGTCGCCACACGATCCTCGAGGCTGAAGGCCCGGTCGGCCAGCCGCGCGGCATCTGCGTTGGGGACCGGCCGTGTGAACCCGAAGAGCAGGCCGGCAAGGATGCCGGCCACCACCAGCGCACCCGCCGCCGGCAGCGCCCACGGGCCGATGACGCCTTTGAGGAGCAGGATGACGACCGCCGCCAGCGCCGTCCAGAAGGCGCCGCGCAGCGCGTAGTGCTCGGCGCGACGCCGGCGGATCTGCGCGGCCACGCCGCGCACGAGGACGTCCAGCGCCTGGTGCCGCTCGAGCGATTCCGGCTCGGGCATGTGCTCCCCCTCGATCAGCGAAGAAAAGGTTCTTTGGCTCGCGCGGTGGCCGACTCCGTGCTCTCGATGATCTGGGCGATGAGGGTGTCGGCGTCGATGCCTTCCGCCTCGCCCTCGAAGTTCAGGATGATGCGGTGGCGAAGGGCGCACGGCGCCATCGCCTTGAGGTCTTCCACGCTCACGTTGTAGCGCCCCTCGGACAGGGCGCGCACCTTGGCGCCCAACACGATGGCCTGCGCGCCGCGCGGACTGGCGCCGTAGCGCACGTAGCGGCGGGCGGCGTCGCCCGTGTGCTCCCACTGTGGGTGCGTGGCCATGATGAGCGTGGAGGCAAAGTCACGCACGTGCGAGGCCACCGGCACCTCGCGGATGAGCTCGCGGTACGAGAGGACCTTGGCCCCGCTCATCACGCGGTCGACGGAGACCGGGCGGGCGTGCGTGGTGCGATCGATGATGGCGTTGAGCTCCTCGATGGCGGGGTAGCGCACGCGGAGCTTGAACAGGAAGCGGTCGAGCTGCGCCTCCGGAAGTGGATAGGTGCCCTCCATCTCGATGGGATTCTGCGTGGCGAGCACGAAGAACGGCGTGGGCAAGGGACGCGAGGCGCCCCCCACGGTGACCGAGGCCTCCTGCATGCCTTCCAGGAGCGCGGATTGGGTCTTGGGCGTGGCCCGGTTGATCTCGTCGGCCAGGACCAGGTTGGCGAACACCGGGCCGGGCTCGTACCGAAACGAGCGCTGGCGCTGCTCGTTTTCCATGATCACCATCGTGCCGACGATGTCGGCCGGCATGAGGTCGGGCGTGAACTGCACGCGCGAGAAGGACAGCTCGAGCGCGTCGGACAGCGTCTTGACCAGCAGCGTCTTGCCTAGCCCCGGTACGCCCTCGAGCAG
>JBKKCN010000673.1:0-9165 GCA_046712525.1 Candidatus Rokuibacteriota bacterium | reverse complement strand
GTCCTTCACCGCTTGCGCCAGCGCGCCGCCCATCTCGGTTTCGCACTCGTGAACCGCGCCACCGGCGAGCTACTCGAGGGCACAGTTTCTTAGGAGGACCGCCGCCTGCGGGTGGATTCCACCCATGTGTGGCTGGTAGAGACAGCGCTCGCGCGACCCTACCTGCGGTGGTTGACGGCCTCACGGAAAGCGTTCATTGACCGCTCACCGTTGAAAATGGTAAATCTTTTCATGGCTGTTGGCGCCGGCCGACGCCTTCCGAGTCGATGAATTCGCGGCACCCGCCGCGGCGCACCTTTCCCGTTTCCGCGTTCCGTGACGCGGACTTCGTGTCCTTGGAACGGCGCTCATCCGAAGGAGGAGGCTGTGATGCTGGGACGTAAGGAAGCTCCGAAACCGACCGCGCCGGGGCAGAGCAACGGCCACGGCTCGAACCCCATCACGCTGCTCACCGTGGTCGGTGAGACGGCGAAGATGGAAGGCAAGTTCGAGATCGCGGACTCGATCCAGATCGAGTGCGAGGTGGGCGGCGAGCTCGTGGTGGGGGGCAAGCTCGTGATCGGAGAGAAGGGCGTCGTCAACGCCAACGTACAGACGGTGGACGCCATCATCATGGGCCACTACGACGGCAACATGGTGGCCACCGGCAACGTCGAGATCACCACCACCGGGCGCGTGAGCGGCAACGTCAAGACGGACTCCCTCGTCATCTCCAAGGGCGGCTTCTTCAACGGCAACGTGACGAAGATCAACGAGGACGGCTCGCAGAACGGCGCGAGCCCCGTCTATCTCGTCGAAGCAAACCGGGCGGCCCCACAGACCGTCCCGCGGTAAGCGGGGGCCGTCCCCATCTTCGCCATGTGGAAGCGAACCGGCAAGGCCGCGGGCGCCGTGAAGGGCAACGATCTCAGCGCGTTCATCGATGAAGCGTCGGAGATCGAAGGCAAGTACACGTTCAGCGGCACCGTCATGATCAACGGCAAGTTCAAGGGAGAGATCGTTTCCAACGACACCCTGATCGTCGGCGAGAAGGGCGTGATCAACGCCACCATCCGCGCCGGCACCGTGCTCATCAGCGGCGAAGTGGTGGGCAACGTCCTCGCCACCGAGCGGGTGGAGCTGCGGGGCACCGCCCGCGTCTTCGGCGACGTGGAGGCGCCCGTGATCGTGGTGGAGGAGGGCGTGCTTTTCGAAGGGCATTGCCGCATGACGCAGAGCCGATCCTCCGACGCACCACCGGTCACCCGCGACCTCTCCGTCGTCTCCCTCAAGCGTTAGCCTCTTTCGCGGGCACCACCTTTTTCCCGACTGAGGCGTGGCCCTGCCTACACGGCCATGATGTTGTAGCCGCAATCGACGAAGATGACCTCACCCGTGATGCCCGAAGCCATCGGTGACGCCAGGAAGAGGGCGGTGTCGCCCACCTCGCGCAGCTCCACGTTGCGGCGCAGGGGCGCGCGCTCCGCGTGGTGCTTGAGCATGCCGGTGAACCCCTTGATGCCACGCGCGGCGAGCGTGTTGACGGGGCCCGCGGAAATCGCGTTGACGCGCACGCCACGCGGCCCGAGATCGGCGGCCAGATAACGCACGGACGACTCCAGCGCCGCCTTGGCCACGCCCATGACGTTGTAACCCGCCGCCACCTTCTCGGCGCCGTAGTACGTCATCGCGATCACCGAGCCCTGGCCCGACTGCTCCAGGAGCGGCAGCGCGGCGCGCGTGAGCGCCACCAGCGAGTATGCGGAGATCTCGTGGGCGAGACGGAAGCCGTCGCGGCCGGTGTCGACGAAGGCGCCCTCGAGATCCTCCTTGGCGGCGTAGGCGACGGAGTGGACGAGAGTGTCGAGGCGGCCGAGGTCACGCTCGACGCCCGTGAAGACATCGCCGACCTCGCGGTCGGAGGTGACGTCGCACGGGTACAGGACGGAGCCGGGCAACGTGGCGGCCAGCTCTTCCACGTTCTCCTTCAGCCGCTCGCCCTGGTACGTGAAGGCCAGCCGCATCCCGGCGGACGCCAGCGACTGCGCGATCGCCCACGCGATGGAGCGCTTGTTGGCAACGCCGAACACGATACCGGTCTTGCCCTCGAGCAGCGTCATGGCCCCGACCTCCGCGGTCATGATAGCAAGGCGTTATACTGCCGGGCGATGACACGCAACTTCGTGAAGCAGCGCGACGCGGTGACGACGGACGCCTGATGCGGCTCGGGATCGTCCTCTCGCAATTCCCCACCCTGCCCGTGGCTGACTACGTCGCCCTCGCGCGCGAGGCGGAAGCGCGCGGCTATCACACGGCGTGGACGGGCGAAGTCTCCGGCGCCGACGCCTTCACGGTCATGACGATGCTGGGCGCTTCCACCCAGCGGCTGCGCCTGGCCACGGGCGTGGTGCCCGTGCAGACGCGCACGCCCGTGGTGCTCGGCATGACCACCGCCACCCTCAACCACGTGGCGCCCGGGCGCTTCGCGCTCGGCCTCGGGCTTTCCAGCCGCACCATCGTCGAGCAGTGGCACGGGCTGCGCTTTTCGCCGGCGATCGAGCAGATCCGGGAGGCCGTCCACATCATCCGCCTCGTGGCGGCCGGCGAGCGTGTCAACTTCGACGGCAAGTTCTATCGCGTGCGCAATTTCCGCATGACGGCGCCGCCCCCGCGCGAGCCCGTCCGCATCGTGCTTGCCGCCCTCGGCCCCGAGATGCTGGAGCTCGCCGGCGAGATCGCGGACGGCGTGCTCTTGAACTGGATCCCGCCCGAGACCGTCCCCGCCTCCATCAAGCACCTTCAAGACGGCGCACAGCGGGCGGGGCGCACGCTCAGCCCCGAGTTCGAGATCGCGTCCTTCATCCGCACCTGCGTGACCGACGACGCCGACACCGCGCGGCAGACGCTTGCGCGCGACATCACCGGCTACGCCACCGTCGACGTGTACGCCTCCTTCTTCCGCGACGCCGGCTTTGCGGAGGAGGTCGACGCCGTGAACGAGGCGTGGAAGGCGGGTGACCGCGCGGAGGCCGTGAAGCGCGTATCGCCGCGCGTGCTCGACGGCCTCGGAGTGGTGGGCCCCGAGCAGTTCTGTCGCGACCGCATCGCGGAGTTCGCGCGCGCGGGGCTCACCATGCCCGTCATCATGCCCTTCACGCCCGCGGGCGGCGACGCGAGCGCGGCCGTGCTCCGGACGCTGCGGACGTTTCCGTAGTGGCGCTCTCCGTGCTCGGGGTCATTCCCGCCCGCCTGGAATCGACGCGGCTGCCCCGCAAGGTTTTGCGCGAGATCGCGGGGCGGCCCATGATCTGCCACGTGTACGAGCGCGCGCGGCAGGCGCGGCAGCTCGGCGACGTCCTCGTGGCCACCGACTCGCAGGAGGTGGTGGAGGCGTGCGCGCACTTCGACATCCCCGCCATTCTCACCTCCGCTGCGCACGTGTCGGGCACCGACCGGGTCTGGGAAGTCGCGCAGGGGCGTCACGCCGACGTGTACGTCAACATCCAGGGCGACGAGCCCCTCGTCACCACCGGCCACATCGCGCGCCTCGTGGAGCCCTTCCTGGCGCACCCGGACACCCAGGTGACGACGCTGCGCATCCGGGCCACCGCGGAGGAGATCGACAACCCGAACGCCGTGAAGGTGGTGTGCGACGCGCAGGACCGCGCCCTGTACTTCTCCCGCTACCCGATCCCCTACCACCGCGACGCCGGTGGCGTGCCGGGGGCGGTGCCGCTCTTCAAGCACCTCGGGCTCTACGGCTACCGCGCAGCGGCGCTCGACACCTTTCATCGCCTCGCCCCGTCGTTCCTGGAAACGACGGAGCGGCTCGAGCAGCTCCGCTTCCTCGAGCACGGCGTGCCCATCGTCGTCACGGAGACCCACGACGCCACCATCGGCGTGGACACCGAGCAGGACCTCCACGCCGTGGAAGCGCGCCTCGCCCAGTTGCCGCGCCCCGCGTGACTGCGGAGCCCGTGCGGGCGCGGTGGGTGATCGTCGGCCTCATCCTGATCGCCCAGGCGGTGGCCAACGTGGGTCCGCTCGGCATCCCCGCCATTGCATCGCTGATCCGCGCGGACCTGAATCTGACGCTCGCACAGGCGGGGTCGTTCCTGTCGGCCTATTACATCGGCCCCATCGTGGCCTCGCTGCCGGCAGGCACGCTCACGGACCGGTGGGGCATCAAGCGCATGCTCGTGCTCGGGCAGGCCGTCATCGCCATCGGCCTCGTCGCGGTGAGCGCGTCCGTCACGTACGCCGCCTTCATCACGCTCATGGCGGTGGCCGGCCTCGGCTACGGGATCCTGAACCCGGCCTCCACCAAGGCGGTGATCGCGTGGGCCCCGCCCGCGCAGCGTGCCACCCTCGTCGGCTTCAAGCAGGTGGGTCTGCCCTTCGGCGGTGTCGTGGGCGCCGCGCTGTTGCCCCCACTGGCCCTGCTGCTGGGCTGGCGCTGGGCGGTGATGGCGTCCGCGCTCATCATCGCCAGCGCCACGGTGGCCACGCTGGCGATCTACCGCGATCCTCCCCAACCGCCCGCGGTGGCGGTGGAGACGGGGACACGGAGCCCGATGAGCGCCGTGCTCCGCAACCGCAATCTGTGGCTGCTCGCCGGCTGCACGCTGGTGTTCGCCGCCATGCAGACCGTCTGGATGTCGTACCTGGTGCTCTATCTCCAGGGCGTGGTGGGGCTGTCGCTCCTCGCCGCCAGCGGCTACCTTGCACTGGCGCAGTTCGGCGGGATGCTGGGCCGCATCTCGTTCGGTGTTCTCTCCGACCGCGCCTTCGGCGGCCGCCGCCGGCTGCCGCTGGCTATCGCGGGGCTCGGCTCGACGCTATGCTCGGTCGCCATCGCCGCCACCGGCCCCGGCACCTCGGGTCTCTGGCTCACCGCGCTCGCCCTCGTCTTCGGCTTCGTCGGAATCGGTTGGAACGGCGTCCAGCTCACGCTGCTCGCCGAGCTGGCAGGCCCCCGCGCCGCCGGCACCGCCGTCGGCCTCGGCCTCGCCATCTCTTCCGCCGGCGTCACCCTCGGCCCTCCCATTTTTGGCTACTTCGTCACGCTCTCGGGCAGCTACACGGGCCCCTGGCTCGTCCTCGCCACCGTCATGCTGGCCGCCCTCGCCGCCCTCGCTTTCGTCCGCGAACGCCCCGCAATGCGGGGAGTGTGATCGCGGCCGAACCATCGGTCACTGGATCACCTGATCGGCGAGGAGCATGACCGAGGGTGGGATCCTGAGACCGAGCGATCCTGCCGTTCGTGCGTTGATGACGAATTCGAACTTGCTCGGTTCGTATCGATGGGAAATGGATGGAGCGTGACCTGGAGCGCGCGCGCCGACTTGCGCATCTCGGTCCAGTAGGTCGACCAGTCAGCGCCGGCATGGTGCAGCACGGCCACCCGCGACAGTGCCGGTAACATCGATTTGAGGAGCTCGAGGCGCTTGCCGCTCGCTTCGGGCGCAAGCATCGTGAATCCCGTCGTGTGACCGCCGGGTCGCGCGAGAGTCGCCACCTCTCCCATGAAGTTCAGGACATCCGCGCACGCCGGAACGACCACGGGCATCGTCTTGCTCCGGGCTCGGATCGCCGTCAGCGGAGGCCCGCAGGGGGCGACGATCACGCGAGGCGCGAGCTACTCGACGAGGAGGTTCCTCCCCTGGACGTAGCCGATGTCGTGAAGGGTCTGCTGGAATGCCGTGAGACCTCGTGCCTCCGCAGGCGGCGGCGGTGCATGGTCCGAGGACCTGCTCTCAGCTGCCGGAGACACGTCCCGGCGAGATGTCGATGTGAGCCTGGGTCGGGAACGGGATGTCGATGTGCTCGGCGCGGAACCGGTGCAGGATGCGCTTGCGCAGCTCGTGCTGCACGGTGAACTGGTCGACGAAGGAGGCGACGTGGTAGTTGAGCGAGAAGTCGAGCGAGTACTCACCGAAGCCCGGAATGAACCGCACCGACGGAGAAGGATCGCCGAGCAGCCCCGGCACCTCGCCCACCGCCGCGGACGCCTCCTCCATCAGCACGGCCTCCAGGCGGTCGACGTCGGTGGCGTAGGACACTGCGACCTTCATGGAGAGCGCCATCCGCGGATCCGGCATGTCGTAGTTGGTGATGACGGACTGCGCCACCTTGGAGTTCGGCACGATGACGATGTTGTTCTGCAGCATGCGCAGCCGGGTCGAGCGCCAGCCCACGTCGATCACGTACCCTTCGGCGTTCTCCGTGGAGATCTTCACGTAGTCGCCGACCCGGATCGGCTTGTCGGCGAGCAGGTGCATGCCCGCAAACAGATTGGACAGCGTGTCCTGCAGGGCGAGGGCCACCGCGAGGCCGCCCACGCCGAGGGCGGTGAGGATGGGGGTGATGGCGATGCCGAGGGAGCCGAGCAGCACGAGGCCGCCCACCACCAGCACCACCAGACGCACCGTGGTCTGCGCGAGCCCGGTGACCGCGCCCGCCAGCGCGCGCCGCTCGCCCGCCGTCGCCACCAGCGAGCCGAGCACGCTCGCCACCGTGATGGTGACGGACAGGATCACCGCCGCTTCCATCACCGTGTGCAGCTGCACGCTGAGCCGCCGCGGCAATTCCGCCACCTCGATGGCCACGAAGAGGCCGAGCACGAGGCACCAGAGGACGGAGGGCAGCCGTATGGCTTGCAGGAATACGCTGTCGGCCCGCGAGCGTCCCGTCCAGCGCTGGAAGCCCGTGAAGAGCGCCACGCGGAAGGTGAGGGCGGCGGCGCTCACGAGGACGAAGGCCACGAGGGGCCAGGCGAATTCGCGCATGGCGAGCATGCTATCGTAAGTGCCGCTGATGAGTCAGCGTCGACTCTTCTACGGCTGGATCGTCCTCGCCGCCATCATCCCCATCATCTGCCTGGGCGTCGGCTCGCTCTTTTCCCTCGCGGTGTTCCTCAAGCCGATGGAGGAGACGATGGGGTGGACCCGCAGCGCCATCTCGACGGTGGCGCTGCTGAACTGGCTCGCGATGGGTCTCGGCTCCTTCGTGTGGGGTGCCCTCGCCGACCGCATCGGCGGGCGCGGCGTCGCCGTCGCGGGCGGGTTCCTGCTCGGCCTCGGCCTCGTGCTCGCGAGCCAAGCGCAGGCGCTGTGGCACCTGTACGTCGCCTTCGGCCTCATGGTGGGCTTCGCGGTGGGCGCGTTCTACGCTCCCCTCACCTCGACGGCCACGAAGTGGTTCACCGCCCGGCGCGGCCTTGCGGTGGCGCTCGTCTCCTCCGGCATCGGCCTCGGCATCCTGGTGATCGCGCCGCTGGCGCGCGCGCTCATCACGGCCTACGACTGGCGCATCGCGATGCTCGTCATCGGCGACCTCGCGTGGCTGGTCATCATCCCGACCGCCCTGCTCATCCGTGAAGGGCCGGCGGACCTCGGCGTGCAGGCCCGCGGCGGCGTGGCCCCGGTGGGACGCGAGTACACGCCGCGCGAGGTCGTCGCCTCCCCGCAGTTCTGGGCGATCGCGATCACGCATCTCGCGTGCTGTGCGGCGCACTCGGGCCCCATCTTCCACATGGTCACGCATACCATCGAGCAGGGCGTGCCCAGTATGGCGGCGGCCACGATGTTCGGCGTGTCGGGACTGGCGTCGATCGGGGGCCGCATCGGCGGCGGCCTGCTCGCCGACCGCTTCGGCGCCAAGCCCACGCTCATCGCCGGCCTCGCGCTGCAGGCGGTGATGATCGTCACCTACCTCGTCGTCCGCGACCTGCTCTCTTTCTATGCGCTCGCGGTCGTCTTCGGCGTGTCCTACGGCGGCGTCATGCCGCTGTACGCGCTGGTGACGCGGGAGACCTTCGGCGAGAAGGTGATGGGCACCGCCTATGGCGCCGTGTTCCTCGTCTCCACCATCGGTATGGGGGTGGGCTCCTTCGCGGGCGGCTGGATTCACGACCGGCTCGGCACGTACGTCTGGCTCTACGGCGCGTCGTTCGCCGTCGCCGTCCTCGCCGTCCTCTTCGCCTTCACCTTCCGGACGCAGAGGCGGGTGGTCGCGATCGGGTAGTCGGGCAGGCACGCAGGGGGCCGGCCGAGCCCGATTCACGTTGACACCCCGGCGGGCGAGGTGGTATCACTTCGTCACTTTTCTCGGCTGTTTAGCCCCGCTTTAGGCCGCCCGCACCAACGGGCCCGGCCCGATCCGGAACCGCGGTGGGTGTCGTACCCGTTGGATGATCAAGGAGGATCACACGCATGGACGCGAACGGTATGAATCGCCGGACATTCATCAAGGTCTCGGGAGCGGCGGCCGCGGTGGCCACCACCGGCATCGAGGGCATCCTCGCCGCCCGGCGCGCGCCGGCGTGGGCCCAGGGATCGAAGCTGCACTGGGTGCGGTGGAACGACTTCATTCCCGAGTGCGACAAGCTCCTCAAGGAGCAGCAGATGCCCGAGGCGTCCAAGGCGCTCGGCGCCGAGGTGACGCTGGAGACGATCAACGCCAACGACCTCCAGCCTCGCATCACCGCCGCCATCCAGTCCGGCTCCGGCGCGGACATCTTCCTGATGCAGTACAACTGGCCGCAGCTGTACGCCAACTCGCTCGTGGACGTGACCGACATCGCCGAGAAGCTCGGGAAGGCGGAGGGCGGTTTCTACGACGTCTACAACCCGTCCACGAAGGTGGATGGCAAGTGGCTGGCGGTGCCGCACTCGATCATCGGGAACGCCGTCGCCTACCGCAAGTCGTGGTTGAAAGAAGCGGGCGCGGATGCGTATCCGAAGACGTGGGAGGAGTCGCGCAAGCTGTTCGCGGCGCTGAAGAAGAAGGGCAAGCCCTACGGGCAGACGCTCGGCCACACCTTCGGCGACGCGCCCACCTTCACCTATCCCCTGCTGTGGTCGTTCGGCGGCGCGGAGACCGACCAGTCCGGCAAGAAGGTCGTCATCAACTCCAAGGCCGCGGTGGACTCGGTCAAGTTCATGCAGGCGTTCTGGAAAGAGGCGTGTGACGAGGGCGGACTGGCGTGGGACGACACCAACAACAACCGCGCCTTCCACGCGGGCGAGCTGTCGGCCACGCTCAACGGCGCCTCCATCTACATCGTGGCCAAGCGGCAGAAGGAAAAGATCAAGGACGACAAGGGCGAGCCGATGTTCCAGGACATCGACCACTCCGGCCTGCTGCCCGCCGGCCCCGCCGGACAGTTCCCGCTCTACCTGAACC
>JBKKCN010000672.1:0-4657 GCA_046712525.1 Candidatus Rokuibacteriota bacterium | reverse complement strand
ATACATCGGCGCCGGCATCTGAATCACGCGCGATCCGGACTCGCGCGTCCGCAACCTCGCCTTCCTGCGGCATCAGATAAAGGGTCCGCGGCGCACGGGCTTCCTCGTGCTGCCGCGCCACACGTGGCGGCACCATCAGAAGTACGAGAAGGCGGGCGAGGCGATGCCGATGGCCATCGTGATCGGCGTGCATCCCGCCTACGAGATCGCCACCTGCTACACGGGCCAGATGGACCAGGACGAGCTCGAGCTGGCGGCGGTGCTGCTCGAGGAGCCGGTGGAGCTCGTGCGCTGCGGCACCATCGACATGGAGGTGCCTGCGCACGCCGAGATCGTCATCGAGGGCCGCGTGCTGCCCAACGTGCGCGAGGACGAGGGCCCCTTCGGCGAGGTGACGAACTACACGGCGGGGCAGGGGATGAACCCGGTCTTCGAGGTGACCGCGATCACCACGCGCCCCGATCCCATCTACCGCCACATTCAAGCCACCCGCTTCACCGATCACCAGGCGCTGGGTGCGCTGCCCGTGGAGGCGGGGATGTACAACCGCATCCGCGAGACCGCGGGCGGCATCGACGTGCACGACGTCGCCTGTCCCGCGTGGTGCAGCCGCTACACGGTCATCGTGCAGCTCACGCCCCGCTTCGACGGCGAAGCGCGTGCGGCGTTGCTGGCCGCCCTCTCGTCGCCCTACCTCTATCCCAAGACCGCCATCGCGGTGGACGACGACGTGGACATTCACGACGCGCGCGACGTGATGTGGGCCGTCGCCACCCGGGTCAATCCGGAAACCGATGTCCACGTCATCCCCGGCATGCGCGCGCACGGCCTCGACTTGGCGTCACCCGAGCTGCTGCCACCCGGGTCGCCCGCGTGGCAGCGAGTGGGCGGCAAGATGCTCATCGATGCTACGAAGCCGGCGACGTGGCGGACCAGCGAGCGTGCGCTGTTCGGCCGCGCGCGCCCCAAAGGCTGGGGCGTGCGGCTTCAGGATTTTCTGTAAGGCCGTTTATTTCGCCTACGCTCGAGGCCGTCCTGGCGCATCGTCCGGAGCGGAAACGTGGCCGTCCAGATCATCAAATCGATCGCCCGGGGACCATGGGCCGCCGCCGACCGCACGCACAGCACCTGGTACCAGCCGCTGGAGGCGCAGGAGGATATCCACCGGGCGGTGCACTGGCTCCTTGGGCTGCCCGGCATCTTCCTCAACACGGTGGGCGATCTAGCCCTACCCCCCAAGGTCCTGGACGCGGCGGGCCGCTTCCACCGCCGCCCGGCGGACGACGAAATGGCGGCCATGCTGAACTCGGCGAAGATGACGTCGCTGTTCGGCCTTCCGACCTGAGGGCGTCTTCGGGACGGGACGGAGTCCGGGTCCCCCGGTCACTCTGAGAAGCGAACCCGGTTCACGAAGTTCGAGGTGTCCCCGAAGCAGGTCGTCGGCAGGCCACGATGCTCGGTATAGTGCAGAATTACCCGCTTGCCCAAGGCGGCGTCGAGCTGGGGGATTACGCGTTCGTCCCGTACGCTGAAGTACCAGATAATGGGCGTGACGCCCGGGACGATCGAGATGGCCAGCTCGCCTTCGTGGGTCTTGCAGATCCAACCCTTCCGCGAGAATTTCTGTAGGATGCCGGCCCGCTCACCGTCCGAATAGGCCCACGACAGGACAAACCATAGATAAAGGCCGACCAGGGCGACACCCACCAAGAGCACGAGGATCGCGAACCGCGGGATCGTCACGCCGCGAGAGAGTAGCGCAAATTCCCAAAACGGCAACCGAAGAATTGCCGGCGCCGCGTTGATCGAGCTGACGCGCTCCGTGAAGGTGATTGTGACTGCATTGACCGACGCCGACCAGAACAGGAGCGTAGCACCAGGAAGAGACTCGACGCCTGCACTCGAGCTCTCATGGTCGTCCCTCCGTGCCAGGGCAGGTATGTCGACCTTGTCAACAGTTCGATGCTCCAGCGGGTTTGGGCGCCTGGTGCGGCAGTTTTCTTGCCAGGGCGACCGCGCTGGCAGTTACAGGCGGGGCGTTCAAAATCCGTACAGAATCATGACGCACGAGACGGGCATTGATCACACCACCTATACTCAACCGGTGGTGCCCGACCTTGCGCGATGCCAGCCGATGCTAGCTCTGTACGTAGGGGCCCGGGATGAACCTGAGTTCCGGCCGCTCCCGCTGGCGCACCGATAGGGAGGGCGCAGCCGCATGCGAGTCCTCGTCACGGGCGGCGCCGGGTACATCGGCAGCGTCGTCACCGAAGCCCTCCTCGCCGGCGGCCACGAGGTTGTCGTCTACGACAACCTCTCGCATGGTCACCGCGACGCCGTGCCCGAGGGCGTGCCCTTCGTCCACGCCGATCTCCTCGACGCCGCCGCCCTGCGCAACGCGTTCCAGACGTTCCGCGTGGAGGCGGTCGTGCACATGGCGGCGGACTCCCTCGTGGGCGAATCGACGACGAACCCCGGCAAGTACTATCGCAACAACGTCCAGGGCGGTCTCGCGCTCCTCGAGGCCATGCGCGCGGCGGGCGTCCAGCCTCTCGTCTTTTCCTCCAGCGCCGCCGTGTACGGTGAGCCGGCCAAGCAGCCGATCGCGGAGAGTGACGTCACCGCGCCCAGCAATCCGTACGGCGAGACCAAGCTCGCGCTCGAACGCGCCTTCCCCTGGTACGAGCGCGCGCACGGTCTGCGCGCGGTGAGCCTGCGCTACTTCAACGCCGCCGGCGCCACCGACCGCAGCGGCGAGCGGCACGACCCCGAGACACACTTGATTCCGCTCGTGTTGCAGGTGGCCGCCGGGCGCCGGCCGCACATCACCATCTTCGGCGACGACTATCCGACACACGACGGCACCTGCGTTCGCGATTACATCCACGTCATCGACCTCGCGGCCGCTCACGTCCTCGCCCTGCACCATCTCGCCGGCGTCGGCGCTCCCGCCGCCTACAACCTCGGCTGTGGCGGCGCCGGCTACACCGTCCGCGACGTCATCGAGGTCGCCCGCCGTGTGACCGGGCACGACATCCCCGTCACCATCGGCCCCCGCCGCCCCGGTGACCCCGCCATCCTCATCGCCACCTCCGACCGCATCACCCGAGACCTCGACTGGCATCCTCGCCACCAGAGCCTCGACGACATCATCGCGTCCGCGTGGTCCTGGATGCGGCGACGACCGACGCCTTGAAGGAGGAGCCATGGCCACGCAGATCTTCGTGAACCTCCCGGTGAAGAATCTCGAGAAATCCGTCCAGTTCTTCACGAAGCTGGGCTACACGTTCGACCCGCAGTGCACCGACGAGAACGCCTCGTGCATGATCGTGGGCGAGAATATCTTCGTCATGCTGCTGATGGAGAGCTTCTTCAAGACGTTCACCCGGAAAGCGGTCTGCGACGCCACGAACAGCACGGAAGTGCTCATGGGCTTATCCGCGGAGAGCCGCGCGAAGGTCGATGAGATCGTCGCAAAGGCGGTGGCGGCGGGCGGCACGACCCCCATCGAGCCCAAGGACCATGGGTTCATGTACCAGCACGGCTACCAGGATCTGGACGGTCACCTGTGGGAGCTCTTCTACATGGACCCGAACGCCGCAAATAAAGCCGGCTAGCCAGCCGCAAATCCGTACGCGGTGCGCAGGGCGTCGACCGCCGCGCCGATGTCCGCCGACACCACGGGCACCTCGCCTTGCCGCAGAGCCGTGGGCGCGACGTCCTTCAACCCGCCCGCGGTCATCACGGCCACCACCGTCTGTCCGGCTTCGATGACGCGGCCCGCGCGTAGTCGATCGACCGCCGCCACCGCGGCGATGGAGGACGGCTCCGCATACAGCCCTTCCGCCGCCGCCAGCTTCGCTTGCCACACGAGCAGCTCGTCGTCGGGGATCTGGATGGCGGTTCCCTTCGAGGCGCGGATGGCGTGAAGGGCCTGGTAGGTGCCGCGCGTGGCGCCGAGGGAGGCCGCCACGCTGTCGTGGGTCTTCGGCATGTCCACGAGCGTGTCGCTGCCGGCGGCGACGGTGGCGCCGAGCGAGCCGTAGATCTCCGCCGCCACCAGGCGCGGCACGCGCTCGATCCAGCCCAGGCGCAGCAGCTCGTCGAAGCCCTTCCACATGCCGTAGAGCGCGTCGCCGTAACAGACGGGGAGGACGCACCAGTCGGGCGCCTGCCAGCCGAGCTGCTCGGAGATCTCGTAGGCGAGCGTCTTGTAGCCTTCGAGGCCGAGCGGGTTGCTGCCCACGACGGGCGCGAAGAACGGTGAGGTGGGAAACCAGCCGAAGCGGCGCACGCCCGCTTCGAGCAGCTTCCAGCGAGCAGCCTTGTCGCGCACGGCGAGGACCATGGCGCCGTACGCGCGCATCTGCGTCACCATCG
The DNA here is from genome assembly GCA_046712525.1 of Candidatus Rokuibacteriota bacterium. Classification (GTDB taxonomy): domain Bacteria; phylum Methylomirabilota; class Methylomirabilia; order Rokubacteriales; family CSP1-6; genus JBBDXO01. The sequence continues at coordinate 277 of JBKKCN010000672.1, read as the reverse complement.
GGCCCGCCGCGGACTGGAACGTGAACACGACGCACGGCAACCCCGCGGCGGCGGCGTAGGCGGCGACGGCGGCCCCGGCATTGCCCGACGATGACGAGGCGATCACGCGGGCGCCCAGGGTGCGTGCCGCCGAGACCGCCACCGTGGCGAGGCGGTCCTTGAACGACCACGTCGGATTGCGCGACTCGTCCTTGATGAAGAGGCGCGTGCCCAGCTCGGCGCCCACGCGCGGAGCGGGGACGAGCGGCGTCATGCCCTCGCCGAGTGTGACCGCCTC
>JBKKCN010000671.1:0-2648 GCA_046712525.1 Candidatus Rokuibacteriota bacterium | reverse complement strand
CCCCGTCACGGTGATCTGGACGCTGCCGGAGGCGTCGATCAGGATCCCGGCGAGATCGAGTCGAACGAACTGGAAGTCCTGTCCCGAGACCGCGCTCACGACCTTCAGCACGCCGCCGCCTTCGAGTGTGCTGCCGTTCATGTGCGCGCTCGGATTGCCGAAGATGGGATCGACGAACAGGCCTCCCGAGAACTCCGAGTAGGTGAAGCCGCTCTCCGTCACCGAGCCGCCGAAAGAGCCCGCGGGCGCGGTTTCGAACCCGATAGTCGCCGCAGAAACGCCGCTTGCGGTCAGGATCACGACGGCAAGAACCGCCAGAATGCTCGAGGTCTTGTGCATGAGAATCTCCCTTGGCAAATGGGGACAGCGCAAACTACGAGCCACTTTCGAGCGCTTTCTCCATCAAGGGTTTATGAGCCGGTCGCGCTGCTGGTTACTGCATAAGTAAAGTTCGTCGACACGGACGTTGATCGAACGTCACCGCCTGGAACGTGGTGATATCGTGTCGTCACCCCCAGAGAGGAGCCGTCGCATGGACTTGAACTACTCGCCCGAGGAAGCGGCCTTTCGCGACGAGGTGCGGTCGTGGCTGCGCGACAACCTGCCCCACGAGCTGCGCGACAAGGTGCTCGACTACAAGGAGCTGACGAAGGACGAGCTCCTGCGCTGGCACAAGATCCTCGCCAAGAAGGGCTGGGTGGCGCCGCACTGGCCCAAGGAATGGGGCGGCACCGACTGGACGGTCGTGCAGCGCTACATCTTCGAGGAGGAGTGCGCGGACGCGGGCTGCCCGATCATCGTGCCCTTCGGCGCGCGCATGGTGGCGCCGGTGCTGCTGCACTTCGGCACGCCGGAGCAGAAGCAGCGCTTCCTGCCGCCCATCTACAACGGTGACGTGTTCTGGGTGCAGGGCTACTCCGAGCCCGGCTCGGGCTCCGACCTCGCCTCGCTGAAGACGCGCGCTGTCCGCGACGGCGACCACTACCTGGTCACGGGCCAGAAGATCTGGACGACGCTGGGCCACTACGGCGACTGGATCTTCTGCCTCGTGCGCACGGACGCCAGCCGCGACAAGCGGCAGGAAGGGATCTCCTTCCTCCTCATCGACATGAAATCGCCCGGCATCACCGTGCGGCCGATCATGCTCATGGACGGCGGCCACGAGGTCAACGAAGTCTTCTTCGACGAGGTCAAGGTGCCCGCGGCCAACCTCGTCCACGAAGAGAACAAGGGATGGACGGTGGCGAAGTACCTGCTCGGCTACGAGCGCATGGGCACCGGCAACGTGGGCGTGTGCAAGCGCGAGCTCGCACGCCTGAAGTCGCTGGCGGCGAAAGCGGTGCGCGACGACGGCCGCCCCCTCATGGACGATCCGCGCTTTCGCGACCGGCTCACGCGCGTGGAGGTCGAGCTGATGGCGCTGGAGATCACCAACATGCGCTTCCTCGACCAGCTTCGCGGCGGACGGCCGCCGGGCGCAGAGGTGTCGCTGCTCAAGATCAAGGGCACGGAGATCCAACAGTCGCTCACCGAGCTCATGATGCAGACGGCGGGGCCGTTCGCGCATGCCTTCCGCCCCGTCGACGCCGCGCAGGCCTTCGACACGTTCACCGCCTCGCTGGCGCCGCGCTACTGCAACGTGCGCAAGGCGACGATCTACGCCGGCTCCAACGAGATCCAGCGGAACATCATCGCCAAGGCGACCCTGGGCCTGTAGGGGAGACGACATGAACTTCGAGTACAGCGACGAGCAGAAGCTGCTCTCCGACACGCTCAAGCGCTTCCTGGCCACCGGCTACAATTTCGACGCGCGGGCGAAGATCATGGCCTCCTCCGCCGGCTACAGCGAGGACGTGTGGGCGGCCCTCGCGGAGATGGGCCTGCTCGGCGTGCCCTTCGCGGAGGAGTACGGCGGCTTCGGCGGCACCACCGTCGACATGATGATCGTCATGGAGGCGATCGGCGAAGGGCTTCTCGTGGAGCCGTATCTCGCCACCGTCGGCCTCGGCGGCCGTTTCATCGCGCGCGGAGGCACCGCCGCGCAAAAGGAGCGCATCCTGCCCGGGCTCATCCAGGGCAAGCTCAAGATGGCGTTCGCGCACACGGAGCCCGGCGCGCGCTACGACATCGCGCACGTGGCGATGCGCGCGAAGAAGTCCGGCGACGGCTGGGTGCTCGACGGCGACAAGCGCATGGTCCTGCACGGCGGCGCCGCCGACCTCCTCGTGGTGTCGGCCCGCACGGCCGGGGCCGACCGCGACGAGCGAGGTCTCGGCCTCTTCCTCGTGGAACGGGGCGCGCCCGGACTCACGCTGACGGAGTACCGGACCATCGACAACCTGCGCGTGGCCGACATCCGATTCACCGGCGTTCCCGTGGCCCGTGAGGCCGTGATCGGCGCCGAGGGGGGCGGCTTCGCCCTCGCGGAAGAGGTGGTGGACTACGCGACGGCGCTCGTGTGCGCGGAAGCGGTGGGCGCCATCAAGTACGCGCACGACGCCACGCTGCAATACCTCAAGGAGCGGCGCCAGTTCGGCGTGCCCATCGGCACCTTCCAGGCGCTGCAGCACCGCATGGTGGACATCCTCATCAGCCTCGAGCAGGCGCGCTCCATCGCCACCCTCGCCTGCGTGAAGGTCGACACCGCG
>JBKKCN010000670.1:0-4282 GCA_046712525.1 Candidatus Rokuibacteriota bacterium | reverse complement strand
TGGGCGAAGTTGAACGGGGTCGGCTCACGGATGAGGCGCGCGAAGGTCTGCGGAGAATGCACCACGACGGTGAACCGCGGCTCGCCGCGGCCGAGGAGGACGTCCGTGCCGTCCCACAGCCGGAATGCGAAGCCGGATGCCACGCCGCCAAACACCTGGCGGAGGATCGACGCTGCCCTGGCCGGACTGCGGGGTCTCACCCGGTCGCCGATCATTGGTTTCGTCTCCTCGCGCGCCCATTGTTGAGGCGCCGCGCGCCCCCTGTCAACGGAAAGCCGAAGACCTCAGAAGGCGCGGTCGATGTCGCGGATGTCGGTCGGGCTGAGCGTGAAATCGAGCGCGCCCGCGTTCTCGCGCACGTGCTCGACGTGGCTCGCCTTCGGGATCGTGAAGAGCGCGGGTCGTCGCACCAGGAAGTTCAGGGCCACCTGGCGCGGCGTGCGCTCGTGCCGCGCGGCGATGGCCTCCACCACGGCTTTCTTGAAGCCGCCCCGCGCAAGAGGCGTGTAGCCGACGACGGCCACGTGGTGCCGCTCGCACCACGGCAACACATCGGACTCGATGGCGCGATCGCGCAGGTGATATTCCACCTGGTTGCAGGCAAGGCGCTCGACGGTGAGCGCCGCCTGCGCCTGCGCCATCTGCTCGGGGTCGAAGTTACTCACGCCGACGAAGCGCGTGAGTCCGCAGCGCACCAGCGTCTCCATGGCGCGCATGGTGTCCGCAATGGGATGGGTGTCCGACCACCAGTGCAGCAGGTAGAAATCGACGTGGTCCGTGCCGAGCGCCTTCAGCGACTGCTCACACGCCTTGATCGTGCCCGCGTACGACGCGTTCTGCGGCAACACCTTGGTCGCGACGAAGACGCTGTCCCGGCGTCCTCGGATGGCCTCGCCCACCACACGCTCGGCCCCGCCGTCCCCATACATCTCGGCGGTGTCGATGTGGGTCATCCCCAGTTCGAGACCGGTGCGAAGCGCCGCCACCTCCCGCTTGGCGTCCCCGCGCCGCTCCCCCATCTTCCACGTGCCCTGGCCGATGACGGGCACGGCCACCCCCGTGCCGCCGAACGGGCGGGAGATCATTCGGGAGGGAGCGATCTAGCACTTCTGCGGGCGGAGGGTCGCCTCCAGCTCGTCCCCGAGCTTGTAGTCGCGGACCGTCTCGCGGGAGCCTTCGAAGTCCTGCAGCTTGCCGTCGTGAGTGCGCACGGTCAGCGTGCCGCGGCCGTGATCAATCTTCACGACCTTCCCCTCCAGCTTCTTCGGGGCATCCGCGCGGGCGCCGGTGCACACCTTGTTGGTCGGCTGCGTCTGGGCGGAGTCAGGCACCTGCGTCTGGCTGAAGGCCGCGCCTGCGAACATCACGAGGGCGGCGAGGAGGGCCGCACCAATGGTCAGCGTTTTCATCCCTATCTCCGCTTCTTCACGTCGTAAAGAGCTCCGGCCGCGGCGCCCACGCCGGTGCCCATCAATTCGCCTTTGCCGAGGTTCCTGTGACTGTCCTTGGCGAGGGCGGACACCTCTCCGGTGCCGGCGGTGGCGCCGGTGGTCGTCCTGCAGGCCACCGTAACCGTAGCGAGTAGCGCGAGGCCGATGATCGGAGTAACCAAGGAAGCCGTCATGAGCGAGCCCCTCCAGGGCCGGAGAGGTGCAAGGCAGGTACCAGCCACTCACACGACGTCGCGCCGCCCCATCCCCTGCTCGCGCTTGGCTTCCTTGGTGAGCGGCACCGCGGTGGGCTCGACCACCGCGCCGCGGCCGTGGCGGCGCGCCCACACCTTGGTGAACTCGGCGCCGAGGATCACGATCTGCGACGAGTAATAGACCCAGACGAGGATCACGACGAGCGAGCCCGTAGCGCCGTACACGGAGCCGATGCTGCTCTTGCCGAGGTAGAGGCCGATGAGCGACTTGCCCGCCACGAACAGCAGAGAGGTCACACCGGCACCCACCCACACGTCGCGCCACGCCACGTCCACATCCGGCAGCAGCTTGAATGTGAGCGCGAAGAGCACCGTGACGACGGCGAACGACACGCCGACGTCGACCACCTTCAGCACCATCTCGGGCGCCGGCAGCAGGTAGCTGAAGAACTTTCCGGCGACGGCGAGCCAGGCGCTGACGGCGAGCGAGACGAGTAGCAGAAACCCGATGCCGGTGACCATCGCGAAGGACAGGAAGCGATCCTTGACCATCTGCAGGAAGCCCCGGCCCGGCTTCGGCGCCACGCCCCAGATCGTATTGAGCGCATCCTGCAGCTCACCGAACACGCCCCAGAGTCCGAAGAGCAGCGTGCCGGCGGCAAGCGCGGCGGCCGTGGTGCCGACGGCCTGCCCGCGAGCGCTGACGATCATCGCCTCGATCGCGCGCGCGCCCTCCGAGCCCAGGAGGTAGCCGATCTGCTCGACGAACTGCTGTTGCGCCGTCTCGGTGCCGAAGCCGAGGCCGGCGACGGCCACGATGAGCACCAAACCGGGAGCGAGCGCGAAAACGGTGTAGTACGCGAGCGCGGCGCCCATTCGCTGCGCGCGGTCGTCGTACCAGTCGCTAAAAGTGGCTGCCAAAAGCGACCAGAGTCCCATGGCCCTACAGCGTACTCGGCCGCAGCGGCAGCGTGGCTAGGAAATGACCACTGACCTGTGGACAAGCGGTCAATGCCAATGCGCCATGACCGCAACGGACATCAAGCTCGACACGGATTTACGGCGCGCAAGGCCCGGCATTCTCCTTGCGTGTGGCTTGCGGGTATCAGCCACAGACTTTTACAAAGGGGGCAACGTTGATGATCGGGCTACTTCGGGGCTTCGCGTATGCCTGGATGGGCGTGCTGCTGCTTGTCGTCGCGGCTTCGTTCACCAGTTTCGTTCGGGCGTCCGACACGCTGTTGGAGGCTCTGAACAAGATGACGGCCGCCTTCGACCCCTTCAGCACCTCCAACACGATCCTCATCATCGTTCTCGTGCTTCCGGCATTCGGAGCAAGAGCGCTCGCCGACCGCCTCTACAAGGGTCCCCGCCGCTAACGAAATACCGAGCCACGGACATCGAGGAGCGCCACGGCTTCGCCCGGGGCGCTGCCGAGCGTACCGGGGGGCTTGGGGGGTCCTTCTAGGCCCCCCAAAGATGAATATCGAGCCAGCCGTGGGGCGTGACGCTGACGTGCTCGCCTTCGCGGACGAGTACCGTCGTGGTCGCCGACTCGAAGATCGCAGGGCCCTTGGTCTCGAAGCCGGCGGGCAACTCGTCCATCCGGTGCACGGGCACTTCGATCCAGCCGCCCAGATAGACGCGGCGGCGAACGGGAGCGGCGGCGGCGCCGCGGCCCGCCACACCTGAGTCCGGCGACAACGCGGGCAGCTCACCGACCACCGCCACGCGCGCGTTCACGACCACGACTTCCTGGCCCTGCGCGCTGTACGCGTACAGCTCCTCGTGGCGTCGGTGGAAGCGCGCCACGATCTCGTCGAGCAGCGCAGGGGACTTCACGTCGACGCCGTCGAGTGGCACCTGGATCTCGAAGATCTGCTCGCCGTAGCGCATGTCGAGCGCGCGTCGCACGGTGACGGGCCCGTCGTAGCGGCCGAGACGCTTGCGGCCGTCCGCTTCCATGGCGGCGAAGAGACGGCGCAGGGCGGCGGGCGCCAGGCGTGAGACTTCGCTCACGTGGGAGCGCACGAGCTCGTAGCGCAGGTCGGTGGCGAGCATGCCCCACGCGGAGAGGACGGCGGCCACGCTCGGCACGATGACGCGCCGGATCTCGAGCAGGCGGGCGACCTCCGTGATGTGCAGGCCGGCCGCGCCGCCGAAGGACACGAGCGCAAACTTGCGCGGGTCCACGCCGCGGCGGACGGAGACGATCTTGATCCCCTCTGCCATGTTGGTGTTGACGACCTTCGAGATGCCTTCCGCCGCCGCCAGCGCCGCCGTGTCGAGGGCGGCGGCGATCTTCTGCACGGCGGTGTGCGCGGCGCGCGCGTCGAGCCCGATGCGTCCGCCGAGGAAGTTGGCCGGGTCCAGATAGCCGAGCACCACGTTGGCGTCGGTGACGGTGGCCGCCTCGCCGCCTTTGCCGTAGCAGGCAGGCCCGGGGTCGGCGCCCGCGCTCTCGGGCCCCACGTGCAGGATGCCGCCCGCATCCACCCAGGCAATGGAGCCGCCGCCGGCACCGAGCGTGTGGATGTCGAGGCTCGGCAGCGCCACCTTCGCGATGCCCACCGTTTTTTCGCCGGTGAGCTGCGGCTCGCCGCGTTGCAGAAGCGCGATGTCGGTGCTGGTGCCGCC
>JBKKCN010000669.1:0-3804 GCA_046712525.1 Candidatus Rokuibacteriota bacterium | reverse complement strand
GTGCACGTGATGGCCGATCACATCGAGCGCGAGTGGCGCCACTACGCGATCCAGGCGCCGTCGCTCGCGGTGCATGGTCACGCGCCGCCGATGAGCATGATGCTCGCCGCGGAGCTCGCGGGGCTCGGCACCCGGAGCTTCGCCGCCCACATCATCCTCAATCCCGAGTACGGGCTCCTCTACTACGCGGCGCTCATCACCACCCTGCCCCTGAAGCCCGACCCGCCGCTGGAGAAGCCCGCGTGCCTGAACGCCGGGTGCGCCGCGATGTACAAGCGGATTGGAACCACACCGTGCCTCAGGGTGTGCCCGGCGTGCTTGAAGGGCACCGTGAAGGACGGCATCATCGAAACGTCCACGTACGATCGCGAAAAGTGCCACTCGCGCGCGCAGACGTACGGGATCGGCTCCTTCCAGAAGGGATTGCTCGCCATCGTGAACGAGGACGACGCGGACAAGCGCCACACGATGATCTACGGCGACTTCTTCACGAAGACGCTGCTCTCCGTGGGGTTCTTCCGTGATTCCATCGCCCAGTGCTTCGAGTGCATGCGCGTGTGCCCGGTGGGGCGCAAGCACAGAAAGCTGCAATAGTGGCCACCCTTCCCCCCGACGCGGCGACCATCGTGAAGAAAGCGGCCCTCAGGAGCGGCGCTGTCGTGTGCGGCATCGCGGCGGCGGACGCCTTCGACGCCTACGCGCCCGCCGGCCACCGTCCCGACGACCTGCTGCCCGGCGCGCGCTCGGTCATCGTGGTGGGCGGAGCGCAGCCGCGCGCGGGCGACTGGCGCGCCACGTCGCCCGCCGTGCTGCACTCCATGGGGACCACGGAGCGCATCCAGTCGGTGGGCCGCAAGCTCGCGCAGTCGATCGAGAGCGAGTTCGGCTACTACGCGCTCTACGTGCCACCCGGCACCGCCAGCGGCGACACGCCGTTCCTGTCGTTCATGCTCGCCGCCGAGCTCGCCGGCGTGGGCTCGCGCAGCCTCGCCGGCCCCGTGCTCAACCGTGACCACGGCTTCATGTACTGGAGCGTGGTGCTGACGACCGCGCCCCTGGAGACCGACCCCCGCGAATCCGAAGGGGCGTGCCCGGCGCCCGCGTGCCGGCAGATGTGGGAGAGCGAGGGCACGACGCCGTGCCTGGCCGTCTGCCCCGCCTCCAGCAACGGCTGCCTGTCCGGCAAGCTCGAGGGGGGACGGCCCGTGCGGACGTTCTACGATGCCGCGCGCTGCAACAGCCGCGTGCACACGCACTGGGTGGGCGGCTTCCAGAAGATCCTCGAGGAGACGCTGAACGAGCCCGACCGCGACAAGCGCAAGATGCTCGTGTACGGCGACTTCTTCACGCGCACGCTGTGGGCCGTCACCTACTCGTCGACCAACATCGCGCAGTGCTTCGAGTGCATGCGCGTGTGCCCGGCCGCGCACGGCCTCAAGGAGATGAAATAGATGTTCCGTCTCGACCCCGAGGTCTACAAGCTCCACAAGGACGACGTGCTGAAGCTGTCGAACTCCTTTCAGCGCATCGACCAGCCCGGACTCTCCGACAAGCAGATCGCCGAGCGGATCGGCCTCGACGAGCGCACGGTGACGGAGATCCGCTGCGTAGCCGAGCGCGACTGCTACCCGCTCGAGGAGTGGGAGAGGGCGATCGAGTTCAAGCGCAAGGCGTGCCTGGAGTGGTCGTCGCTGGTGCTGAAGCGCCCCCACCTGCGCGAGCCGTGACGCTCTACTTCTTCGAGCGCATCACCGACCAGGAATTCGTCGGCCCCATCGTCGTCGCCGCGCCCACCGAGGACGAGGCGTGGCGCGTGCTCGAAAGCCGCGAGGCGCAGTCGCGCGATGTGCTGCGCGGGCTCGGCTGGGACATCGCGCAGGACCTCGCCGCGCTGCCCACACGCGCCTCCGTCGTGTATCCCCGCCACTACCGCCGCGCGATCTTGCAGTAGTATGCCGTCCGAGTCATACCCGCGTTCGTCGTCAGACGCCTACAGCAACAAATTCGCATAGAGCGGAACAGCTTCGGTCCGATCGGGTCCAGGATTCTGAGTACTCGCACCCTCTGAGGCGAGGGCTGAAAAACGCACGATTGTATGCGACCGAGCCTCGGATGAACTCATCGCAACTCGGACGGCGTTCACCGCCACGCCGCCATGCAGCATCAATGAAATCGCGTTCCGAATGTACTCAGAAACCGACTGACCCGCAGCCTTTGCCGCTCCCTGAAGTGCGACAAACTCCCCGACGGGCAGTCGAAGTGACGTTATCACCGCTCGTTGAGACTGAACTTCAGCCTCCACGGGCGCGTCTTCCCACTTAGCCGCATCGCTCCGATCGCCGTGCAATTTAGCCGCGACAGCGCGTTCCCTTTCGCCGCTACGCCGCCTCCGTGTCTTCATTGGCTTTCCCTCCACCAACCGATCTCATGGGCGCTTGCCGCCCAGCCCGTGATCGGCCTCCAGATCATAGGGCCCGTTTCCAAGACACATACTACCCAAAACGTTCCGCCGTTATCTGGACCGATCATCTGATGAGTCGCAGCCCGCCGCTTCTTGCTCCGCCGGAATCGAGGACGATTCCCAGCGATCGCAGCGACTATCTCAACAGTAAGTCCGTGCCTGGCAAGCTCTTCGAGGTTACTGTCGTTCACGTCCCAGTCCCGCACCTTTATTTTCCGGGACGACTTGCTGCCCCTTTCGAGCCATCGAACCCTCTTGCTCAGTATGTATTACGTATGTATTATATATGTACTTGCGAGCCGATCAAAGGAGGGTTATCGTGCCCCAAATCGAGTTGCTGACCGTCGCGAACCACGCAGAGGCCGTCAATGGTTTGCTGTACCTATCGGGGGCCGGATGGACGGACCTTCGCCGTCCCATGCCAGCGCAGGGACCACCGCCAGTCAATCATCTCGGCATTGGCATCGCCGTCCTTGTCGGCTGGGAGGAGACAAACCATCGGCATCGGATCGATATCCGCATGGAGAACGCGGATGGTGTCCAGTTGATGAACATGCAGGCCGACCTAGAGATGGGACGTCCCGCAGGGCTAGCGCCGGGGTCGGATCTCCGCGGTGTGATGGCGATCAACGCCGAACTGCAATTCCCGGCGGCAGGAATCTATCGGGTGATAGCGAGCGTTGGTGAGAATCCGAGGTCGGTAACGTTCCGAGTGCATGACGTAGCGGCTCTGGGCACGTCTACCCAAAGATGACTCCGTTGGGCGCGTAGTTGTTCGGCGCAAAGCCCACTCACACGTGCCCGTGGCCGCGCAGCCCCTCCATCGCGCGCCGGTGCTCCGCCGACGCCAGGCAGCCTTCGAACTCCTTCTCCATGAGCGTGCGGAACTCGTCGAAGGCCAGGTCGAAGGCGCGCCCGAGCAGGCGCTTGCTCGCGCGCACGCTGGCCGGTGGCAGCGCGGCGAGCTTGGCGACGGTCTCCTCGACGGCGTTCGTAAATTCCGCCGCCGGCGCCACGCGATTGACGAGCCCGTAGCTCTCCGCCACGCGCGCGGTGATGGGCTCGCCGAGCAGGATCAGTTCGCGGGCGCGCGCCATGCCGATGAGCCGGGGCAGGCGGTAGAGCGACATGGACGGGATCAGGCATTCCTTGACGGCGGGCAGCCCGAGGAGCGCGTCCTCACTCGCGAGGCGGTAGTCGCACACGAGGGCGAGCTGCAGGCCGCCGCCCAGGCAGTGGCCGTTGATGGCGGCCACGAAGAGGATGTCCATCCGCTCCATCGCGGTCATGGCATCCTCCCACGCCACGAAGTCCGCCAGCCCGAACTGTCCCGATCCCAGCTC
>JBKKCN010000668.1:0-17660 GCA_046712525.1 Candidatus Rokuibacteriota bacterium | reverse complement strand
GACAGCTCGGGAATGGCGCGGCCCGCACAGTCGCCGTCCACGATGGCGGCGCCGAGCTGGACGGCGGCGTCCATAGGCGTGCTCGTGTTGCCGGCGCCGAGCTCGAAGGGCAGGATCGCCGCGATCTTCTTGCCGGTGTAGATCTCCAGCTCCTGCACGGCGCGCACCATGGGCCGCGCCACCGTCCATGCTTCCGGATACCCGAGCGCACGACGCTGATCGACGGAGAGCGGCGCCGTGGGCGCGATGGATCCCATGCCGAAGACCGAGCACACCCACGCGTCGTCGGGGATCGACTCGGGTGAGACCCAGCTCACGCCGCGGCCCCCCGTGACGTGGGGCAGGAGGGACTCGACGCCTTGCTCGGGGCGGCCGCCGCCGCCGGTGCCGAGCAGCGTGAGGCCGTGGACGAGATCGTGGACGTCTTCGGATGAGCGAACCTCTCCCATGTGTCAGTCTCCAGGCGATGCCGTCATACGAGGTGGCAGGCGACCCGGTGCGCCGGCGCCACCTCGCGAAGGGTTACGGGTTCCGCGCACACGGGCTGCGCGAGAGGGCAGCGGCCGCGCAGGCGGCAGCCTTCGGGAATGTCGATGGGGCTCGGCACTTCGCCCGCGAGGACGAGGCGGGCGCGCCGCACGTCCGGGTCGGGGACCGGGACGGCGGCGAGCAACGCCTTCGTGTATGGGTGCAGCGGCCGTGCGAACAGCTCGCGCGTGGGCGCCTCCTCGACGATCGTGCCCAGGTACATGACGGCCACGCGATGGGCCAGGTACTTCACGGTGGCGAGGTCGTGCGAGATGAACAGGTACGTCATGCCCAGCGTGCCGCGCAGCTCGTCGAGAAGCAGGATCACCCGCGCGCGCAGCGACACGTCGAGGGCGGAGGTGGGCTCGTCGAGGATCACGAAGCGGGGCCGGCTGGCGATCGCGCGCGCGATATTCACGCGCTGGCGCTGGCCGCCGGACAGCTCGTGCGGATACCGGCCGGCAAGCTCCGGCCCCAGCCCCACCTGCCTCAGCACGTCGCCCACGCGCTCGCGCCGCTCGCCCGCGGGCAGGCCCGCGTGCCGGCGCAGGGGCTCCTCCACCGTCCGCTGCACCGTCAGCCGAGGGTTGAGCGATGCGGTGGGGTCCTGGAACACCATCTGCAGATCGCGCCGCCGCCGGCGAAGCGGCTCGGCGCCGAGCGTCGTGAGCTCCTCGCCGTCGAAGGTCACGCGTCCTGACGTCGGCTCCACCAGCCGGAGGATGGCGCGCGCCACGGTGGACTTGCCGCAGCCCGATTCCCCCACGAGACCGAGCGTCTCTCCCGCCGACAGCGCGAACGACACGCCATCCACCGCCCGCACGGCACGCGGGGACCGCCGACGCAGCCGGTCCAGCCAGGCGCCGGGCCCGCCGAGCGCGAAGTGCTTCACGAGGCCGTCAACGCCGAGCAGCGGCATGATCCAGCTCCACGGCATGGCAGGCGACGTCGTGGTCGGGCGCCTCCGGCAGCAGCGCGGGGCTCTGGCGCCGGCATACGGCCAGCACGCGCGCGCAGCGATCCGCATACCGGCAGCCGGGCGCGGGCGACAGCAGCGACGGCACCGCGCCCGGGATGGGCTGCATGGCGACGTCGCGATCGATGCGCGGGATCGAGCGCACGAGCGCTTGCGTGTACGGATGCCGCGGCTGCTTGAAGAGCGCGTGGACGCCCGCCACCTCCGCGAGCTGTCCGGCGTGCATGACGGCCACCCGGTCGCAGACTTCGGCCACCACGCCGAGGTCGTGGGTGATGAGGAGAATGGAGGCGCCGGTGCGGCGGCCGAGATCGCGCAGGAGATCGAGGATCTGCGCGGCGATGGACACGTCGAGACCGGTGGTGGGCTCGTCGGCCACGAGCAGGCGCGGCGAGGTCGCCAGCGCCATGGCGATCATCACGCGCTGGCACATGCCACCGGAGAGCTGGTGGGCGTACTGCCGCGCGCGGCGCTCGGGCTCGGCGATGCCGACCTCCGTGAGCATGTCGAGCGTGCGCCGCCGCGCCTGCGCCCGCGACGCGCCCTGGTGCAGCTCGTACAGCCGCGCGATCTGGCGCCCCACCGTGAGCACGGGATTGAGCGCCGTGCGCGGGCTCTGGAACACCATGGAGATGCGCGCGCCCCGCACCGCACGCAGCCGCTCCTCGGAGAGCGCGAGCAGGTCTGCGCCCTCGAAGACGATCTCGCCCCGCACGATGCGCCCGGGCGGACGGATCAGGCGCAGCAGCGCCAGCGCCGTCACCGATTTCCCGGAGCCCGACTCGCCCACGACGCCCAGGATCTCGCCCGCGCGCACCGAAAAGCTCACGCCGTCGACCGCCTGCACGCGGCCGCCCTCGACGTCGAAGTCCACGGCCAGATCCCGCACGTCCAGGAGGGCGCTCATCGCACGCCGCGCATGCGGGGGTCGAGGACGTCGCGCAGGGTATCGCCCACGAGGTTGAACGCGAGCACGGTGAACATGATGGCGAGGCCGGGAAAGAGCACGAGCCACCATTCTCCGGAGACGACGTACCCGGCGCCGTCCGCCGTCATCTGCCCCCATTCGCTCTGCGGCGGCTGGATGCCGAGACCGATGAAGGACAGCGCCGCCACCGTGAGGATGGCGAACCCCATGGCCAGCGTGGCCTGCACGATGAGGGGCGGCACACAGTTGGGGAACAGGTGGACCAGCACGATCTGGTGATGCCGGTTGCCCACCGTGCGCGCGGCCTCCGCGTACTCGGTCTCGCGCACCCGCAGCATCTCCCCGCGGATCAGCCGCGTGTAGATCGGCACGTGGGTGATGGCGATCGCCGCCACCACGTTGGCGGTGCTGTTGCCGAGGGCAGCGGTGATCGCCATGGCGAGGATGAAGGCGGGGAACGCCATCACCGCGTCCACCGCGCGCATGGCGACGTGGTCGATCCACCCGCCCCGGTAGCCCGCGAGCGCGCCCACCGCCGAACCCAGCGTGAGCGCGATGGCGGTGGCGCTCAGCGCCACGAGCAGATCGATGCGGGCGGCGTGGATGAGGCGCGAGAGCTGGTCGCGGCCGTAGATGTCGGTGCCGAGCGGGTGGCGCAGCGAGACGCTGCTCAGCGTGGCGTCGGCGTCCGTCTCGTCGGGGTCGTAGGGCGCCACCCACGGGGCCAGGAGCGCCGCCGCCACCACGAGGAGGATCGCGCACAGGGCCGCGAAGGACAGACGGTTGGCGGTGAGACGTCGGGCGCGCATCAGCGAAAGCGGATCCGCGGGTCCGCCAGCCCGTAGAGCAGATCGACGGCCAGGTTCACGAGGACGTACATGAGGGCGACGAAGAGCACGAAGGACTGGATCGGGCCCGGGTCCTTGGTCACGAGGGAGGTGACGGCGTAGTGGCCGAGGCCCGGCCACGCAAAGACCATCTCCACCACAACGTTGCCCGCCATGAGGAAGCCGAAGATCACGCCGAGCACGGTGATGACGGGGATGAGGGCGTTGCGGAGGGCATCGCCGTAGATCACGCGCCGCGGCGGCAGGCCGGCCGCCCACGCCGCCTTCACGTAGTCGGACTCGAGGATCTCGAGCATGGTCGCGCGCACCATGCGCGTGAGCGGCGCCATCACCGCGATGCCGAGCGTGAGCGCGGGGAGCATGAGGTGATGGAGGGCCGAGAGCAGCGCGCTGCCGTTGCCGGTGACGGCGGCATCCACGACGTAGAGGCCCGTGATGCGCGTGGGCGGGCTCACGTCGGCGGCGAGTCGTCCCAGCGGCGGCGGCGCCACCCCCAGGAGATAGAAGAACACGTAGAGCATGAGCAACCCCGTCCAGAAGCTCGGCATGGCGACCCCGCCCACGCCGAGGAGCCGGCTCACGTGGTCGAGCAGGCTGTCGCGGTGGACCGCGGACAGCACGCCGAGGGGGACACCGACGAGCACCGCGACGGCGAGGCTCGCCAGCGTCAGCTCCAGCGTGGCGGGCACGCGCTGGCGGAAGTCATCCAGCACCGGCCGTCCGGTGGATGAGCTGTCACCGAGGTCGCCACGCAACAGCCCGCTCACGTAACGCCAGTACTGCACGACCAGGGGCTGGTCCAGCCCCATCCGCCGCTCGATCTCCTGCACGACCTCCGGTGTCGCGAGCGCGCCCGCTTTCACGAGGGCGGGGTTCCCGGGCAGCAGGTACGTGAGCGCGAACGAGATCACCGTCACCCCGACGAGGGTGGGGACGATGAACAGCAGGCGCTGGAGGACGTACCGGCTGAAGCCCACGTCAGACGACGCGCAGGATCAGGCTCGCTTCGCCGCGTAGTAGCGCTCGAACGTGTCCCAGCGCTTCTCGATGCCCACGATGTCCGTGCGCATGACGCGCGTCCAGCTGTCGTACCAGAGAAAGCCCCACACGGCGTCGTCGATGAGGATCTTCTGCGCCACGCGCGCATTGCCGAGCCGCCGGTCGGGCCGGATCTCGGGCAGGCTCTCGTCGATGATCCGGTCCAGGATCGGGTTCGAGTAGAACGATGCATTGGTGAACTTCGAGTTCGAGTGCATGAGGAAGTTGAGGTGATACCAGGGGTCGTTCACCCAGGACTGCCACGACTCGATCGACAGCTCGTGGTCGCCCTTGATCGCCACCTGGCGGAAGGTGGCGTCGGTCTCCTTGACGATCTCCACGGTGAAGCCGATCTTCTCCAGCTCGCGCTGCAGCCATACCGACGCCTGCTCGTGGGTGACGTATCCGACCCGCACGGCCAGCTTGACGGGGATGGGCGTCTTGACGCCCGATTCCTTCATGAGCTGCCGGGCCTTCTCGATGTCGTACGTGTAGGGCGACAAGCTGCCGCTGTACCCGGGGCTCAGGTGCGGCAGCGGGCTCTTCATCTGGGTGGCGTAACCGAAGAGGACCCTCTGCATGATCGCCTGCATCGGGATCGCGTAGTTGATCGCCTGCCGCACCAGCTTGTTGTTGAAGGGCGCCTTCTTCTGATTCATGGCGAGGTAGTGGCAGGTGGTGTCGGGCACGTTGAACACCTTCAGCCCGGCTTCGCCCTCGAGGCTCTTGACGTTTTTCGGCGACAGCCCCGGCCGCCCCACCACCATGTCGATGGCCTTGCGCTTGAGCAGCAGCACGCGGTCGGCCTCGTTCGGCACGAACTTCAGCACCACGCGCTGGAAGTACGGCTCCGGCCGCCAGTACCCCTTGCTCGCCTCCAGGACGATCTCGACGCCCGGCTCGTTCTTGGCGAGACGGTAGGGGCCGACGCCGGCGATGTTGCGCTTGAGCCACTCCCCCGCCCACGGGTCTTCCTTCGTCGCGTGCGCTTTCACTTCGTCGACATCCATGATGGCGTTGTTCGACAGCGCGAGGATGTCCATGGCCATGGGATTCGGCTGGTCCATCCGCAAGGCGAAGGTGGAGTCGTCGCGCACCTCGAACTGCTCCGGCGACTTCACGCCGATCAGCGAGGGAAAGAGCAGGCGCATGTAGCCGGGGGACTGCAGGCCGCGATCGAAGCAGTACTTGATCGCGTGCGCGGTGATGGGGCGGCCGCTCGGAAATTTCAGCCCCTTGCGCACCTTGAGCACGATGGTGGCGCCCTCACGCTCCATGGCCCACGACTCCGCCACCGCGCCCTCCCACTGGGCGGGCTGGGAGAGGGCGAACCCCGGCTTGCCGTCGATGGGCTGGACCTTCCACGCGATGGGCGTGTCGTAGCAGTTCGCGATGGTCACGTAGCCGCCGATGGCCTTGAACTGGGCCGGATCCAGCGTATCGATGTCCGTGTCCCACGCCACCACCAGGGTGCGCTTGTCCTGCGCCTGCGCGCGCAGCGGGGTGACGGCTGCGCCGCCGAGGACGGCCGCCCCCGCCGAAAGTTTCAAGAACGACCGGCGATCCATGCGCGTGCTCATGTGGGCTCCTTTTATCGCTATTCTTCGATGGGCTCGGTGGCGAAGAAGATCGTCTTGGAACGGTCGCAATAATCCTCGTAGAGCTGGCGGATCAGCTCCTGGCCCGCCGGTGACGCGATGTCCTTCTGATACTGCTCCACGTTCCGGATCTCGATACGCTCGATGTAGCGCCATTCGGCGCCGGCGGGCGCGTTGTGGATGGGGCCCTCGATCCGGAAGGTCTTGTAGCTGATGATGCCCGGCAGCGTCTTGGCCACGCGGTAGTCGTACTCGCGCAGCCACTTCTCGTAGGCCGCGGGGTCCACCCCGGGCTTGAGGGTATTGATCACGTAGCGCACTGTCATGGCCTTTCCTCTCTCTATCCGGCCGCCACGGGCTCGAAGCAGTCGAGGTGATCACCCGGCGCGAGCACGCGCTCCTTGTCGACGGTCGTTCCGTTCACCGCCACCAGCCAGGTGTCGCGCTCGGCGCCGAGGGAGGTGAGGAGCGCGCCGATGGTCGTGCCCGCGGCCAGCTCCAGCGTCGAGCGGTCGCGGCCGTCCGGCATGAAGCGCCGCAGGTTGCCGTGCATGTACAGGGTCACCGTCATGAGCCGAGCTCGCGCCGCACGCGCGGCATGACGTCTGCCTGGAAGCGCTCGATGGTCGTCTCGATCCGACCGTCCACCGCGAGCGGATAGATGACGACTTCGGTGATGCCGCTGCGGGCCAGCCGTGCCACCTGCGGCGCGATCTCCTCCGGCGGCCCCGTGAGCGTGCACGCGTCCACGAACGCGTCCGGCACCGCGGGGGCCAGCGCGCGCAGCGGCGCCGGATCGTGCGTGTAGGGCAGGGCCAGCACGCGCTCGCGCAGGGCGGCGGGGACGGTGAGGCCGGCGGTGGCGAAGGTGAAGAAGTCGGGCCGCTGGGCGCTGAGGCTCCGCACGATGGTGGGACGCATCACGTCGCGGGCGGCGGCGCGGTCCTCGTGCACGCACACGTTGAGGCGCGCCACCAGCGCCACGCGACCAGGGTCACGCCCCGCCTCCCGTGCGGCTCCATGCACGGTGTCCCGCAGGAAGCCCACGAGGGGCTCGGCGAGCGCGCCCTGCATGATGGCGCCGTCGGCCACGCGCCCGGCCACGCGACAGCCCGCCGCCCGCTGGGACGCGATGTAGATCGGCACGTCGGCCCGCGCGGGTGTGAAGTCGAGCCGGCCGTCGGCGAAGCTCACCTCGCGCCCCTTCACCGTCACCGTCTCGCCGGCCAGGAGCCGGCGGATCAGCTCCACGGCCTCCCGCAGGGCGGCGGCGGAGCGCGAGGCGTCGATGCCGAGCTCGCGGAAGCCGCTCACGCCCGCCCCGATCCCCAGCAGCGCGCGGCCGCGCGAGATCTCGTCGAGGGTGGCGATCGCCATCGCCGTGAGCGCGGGATGCCGCGAATACGGATCCGTCACGCAGGGGCCGAGACGGATACGGCGCGTGCGCAGCGCACACACGGTGAGGCAGGCGTAGACCTCCCGAAAGAATCGCTCGTCGGCGAGCCAGAAGTCGTCGTAGCCGGCGCCCTCCGCCAGCGCCGCCAGCTCCGCCAGCCGTGCCGTCTCCATCGTGGGCAGCATGAGGAGCCCGGTGCGCAGGGTCGTCGCCGTCTTCTCCTTCATCCGATGGGTACCCGGAACGCGGCGCGGCGGCGCAGCGTCTCCATCGTCGCCAGAATCACGACCGTCATGCCGATGAGCAGGCACGAGGCGGCGGCGATGGTGGGCTCGATGTCGAGGCGCACGGCATCCCACATGAGCTTGGGCAGCGTGACCGCGCGGGGACCCGTGATGAACATGCTCAGGATCAGCTCGTCGAACGAGGTGAGGAACGCGAAGAGCGCCGCCGTCACCACCGCGGGACGGATGCCGGGATAGGTGACGCGCGCGAAGGTCGCCCATGGCCCCGCGCCCAGGCTCAACGAGGCGCGCTCGAGCGTGCGGTCGAATCCCTTCAGCGCCGCCGCCACGATGACCACGACCTTCGGCACCGCGAGCAGCGTGTGCGCGGCGAGCAGCCCGGCCGGGTGGCCCACCAGTCCCGTGCGCGCGAACAGGAAGTACACCGCGATGGCGGTGATGATGTACGGCACGATGATCGGCGACATGAAGAAGGCGAGGAGCCATCCCTTGCCGGGGAACTCCCGCCGCACGAGCGCGAAGGAGGCGGGCACGCCCACGGCGAGGGCGAGGGCGGTCGTCCCGAGCCCGATCTGCGTGCTCAGCAGCGTGGCCGCCATCCACTTGTCGCTGGCGAAGTAGCGCGCGTACCAGCGCAGCGAGAAGCCCGAGGGCGGAAATTCGAGATACGGCGACGCGCTGAAGGAGAGCGGCACCACCACGAAGATGGGGAGGACGAGGTACACCAGCGTCAAGCCGCCGATCGTGAAGAGGCCCGCGCGCATCGCTACACCGTCAGCCGCTCGAGGCCCAGGAAGCGGTCGAAGAGCGCCATGAGGATCACCGTCGCCGCCAGCAGGACGAAGGCGAGCGCGGAGCCGAATCCCCAGTTGAGGAGCTCGATGACGTGGACCTCGATGAGGTTGGAGATCATGACGTCCTTCGGCCCGCCGAGGAGCGCGGGCGTGATGTAGAAGCCGATGGCGATCAGGAACACGAGGAGAGCGCCGGAGGCGATGCCGGGCAGGGCGAGCGGAAAAAAGACGGTGATGAGCGCGCGCCGGGGACTGGCGCCCAGGCTCTCCGCCGCGCGCAGCAGACGGCGGTCGATCGCCGTCATCACGCTGTAGACGGGAAGGATCATCAGGGGCAGGAGCACGTGGACCATCCCCACGTACACGCCGAACTCGTTGTGCATGAGGCGGACGGGCGAGGCGGTGATACCCGTCCATTGCAGCGCCTGATTGACCACGCCGTTGCGGCCGAGGATCGCCATCCACGCATAGGTGCGGATCAGGATCGACGTGAGAAAAGGCAGCGCCACCGCCGCCAGGCACACGTGGCGCCACGTCCCCTGAAGGCTCGCGAGCAGGTACGCGGTAGGCACGCCGAGGAGGACGCACCACAGCGTCACGCCGAGGGCCGTCTTGAAGGTGAGGCCGAGCACCGTCATGTATACGGGGCTCGCGAGGATGGCGGCGTAGTGCGCGAGCGGTCCTCCCGGCGCGTCGAAGGAGAGCGCGATCATCCGCACGAGCGGATACACGAAGACGACGAGGAGGAGGACGACGGCGGGCGCCAGAGGCAGCGCTGCCCGCAGCATGCGCACGCCGGCCGGGGTCGTCACGCCGTCGCCCTCCCTACCCGCGCCTCACTGGAGCACCCACTTGTTCCACCGGTCATTCACGTCCGCCGAGTTCTTTCCCCACCACTCCGCGTCCTGCACGAACTGCACGGTCAGGTTCTCCGGGAAGGTGGTGAGCATGCGGCCGCGGGCGGGCGGGATGGTCTCGTACGCCCGCTTGTTGGCCACGCCGTAGTAGTAGATGTTGCCGTAGCGCGACTGGTTCGGGGCCTGCAGCATGTAGCTGATGAGGCGATGCGCGGCGTCACGGTTCCGGGACCCCTTGGGAATGGCGAGCACCATCGGGAAGGCCATGGCCTGGTTCCAGACGAACTCCACCGGCGCGCCCTTGTCCTTGAGCGCGAAGGTGCGCGCGCTGAACGCCGCCGCCATCACCGCCTCCTTGTCCACGAGCATCTGCTGGGGCTGGACGGCGGTGGTGTACCACTTCACGATGTGCGGCTTGATCTGATCGAGCTTGCGAAAGGCGCGATCCACGTCGAGCGGATACAGCTTGTCCAGCGGCACGCCGTCGGCGAGCAGCGCGATCTCGAGGGTGCCGTAGGCGCCCGCCGCGATGGGCGCCCCCAGCGCACGCGGGCCCGGAAATTTCTTGACGTCCCAGAAATCCGCCCAGCTCTTCGGCCTGTCACCCTTGAAGGCGTCCGTGCGGTAGGCCAGACCCATGCTCGCCATCTGGTGCATGACGGCGTCGGCGCGGTGACCGCGCTTGTCGATCTGCTTGAGCGCCTCCGCGTCGAGCTTGCCGTAGTCGATGGCCTCGAAGCCGCCCAGCTTGTGGACCTCCATATACTGCCCGTCCGTGAGGTCAACCACGTCCCACTCCACCTTGCCGGACTCCACCATCGCCTTGATGCGCGGCGGCAGTGGACGCGTGTCCTCCACGACGCTGATCTTCGTGGCGGCGGTGAAGGGCTTCCAGTACGCCTCGCGCAGGGCATCCTGGTAGTCGCCGCCCCAGCTCACCACCACGACCTTGGCCTCCTGCGCGCTCGCCGCGCGCACCCGCCCCACGGTGAGGGCCGCTGCCCCCAGCCCGCCCAGCCACTGCCGCCGACTCAAGCCCGTCATGTCGTTCTCCCTTGTCCGATCGTTATCATTCCGGCGATCGTTATCATTCCGGCACCACGATGACGTCGCGGGCGTCGATGGCGACGTGCACCGCATCCCCTTTGCCCGAGCGCGGCGTGTCGGACCGGCTCTGACTCTTGAGCACCAGCGTGGCGCCGTCTTCGGTTCTCACCCAGTACTTCGTCGTCTCGCCCATGTACATCGCGTCGTCCACGACGGCCCGAAACACGTTCGGTCCCGTCGTCGCCGCCACCAGGCGCGCTTTCTCCGGCCGCACCACCGCCGTCACGTGCGCGCCCGGCACGAGGCCGACGCGCCCCGTGCCCAGGCGCGCGCCGCCCCCGTCGAGGGCGAGTACCGCGCCCTTGTCGCACGCGGATTCGACACGGGCCCCGAGCAGCGTGGCCTCGCCGACGAACTCCGCGACGAACCGTGTGGCCGGCCGCTCGTACAGCTCGTGGGCGGCGGCGTACTGCTCGAGCCGCCCCGCGCGCATGATGGCAATGCGGTCGGACATCGTCAGCGCCTCGGACTGGTCGTGCGTGACGTAGATCACGGTCACGCCGACGTCACGGTGAATGCGCTTGATCTCGAGCTGCAGGTCTTCGCGCAGCTTCTTGTCGAGGGCGCCGAGCGGCTCGTCCATGAGCAGGAGCGGCGGCTCGAACACGAGGGCGCGGGCGAGCGCCACGCGCTGCTGCTGCCCCCCCGAGAGCTGGCCGGGGTAGCGATCCCCGAGGGCGCCGAGCTGGACGAGGTCGAGCGCCGTCGCCACGCGACGGCGTACGTCGTCACGGCGCACATGCCGCATCCGGAGCGGGTAGCCCACGTTCGCCGTCACCGTCATGTGGGGGAAGAGCGCGTAGCTCTGGAACACCACCCCGATGTTGCGGCGGTACGGCGGACGGCGCACCACCGGCTCGCCGTTGACGAGAATGTCGCCCGCGGTCGGATCCTCGAAGCCCGCGATCATCATGAGCGTGGTCGTCTTGCCGGAGCCGCTGGGACCGAGGAGCGTGACGAACTCGCCCTGCTTGACCGCGAGCGTGAGCGTGTCGAGGGCGACCACGCCGCCGTAGAGCTTGCGCAGGTTGATGAGATCGACGGACGCGCCCGCGGCCATGCGTGATCAGCCTCCGTCCGCTCCCGCGTCCGCCAATCCGAGCACGATCTTCTCGGCCGTGATCGGCAGCGAGGTGACGCGCAATCCCGTGGCGGCGGCCACCGCGTTGGCCACCGCCGCGGGCGGCTCGATGTTCGGCGGCTCCCCCACCCCTTTGGCGCCGTACGGGCCCACCAGGCCCGGGTGCTGCACGAGGATGGTGTCCACGCGCGGCATGTCGAGGGTGGTGGGCATCTTGTAGTCGGTGAGGTTCGGGTTCAGCACGCGGCCGCCTTCGTAGACGATCTCTTCGGAGAGCGCTTGCCCCAGGCCCTGCGCTACGCCGCCCTCGATCTGCCCCTCGATGTACGTGGGGTTCACGGCAAAGCCGACGTCCTGCGCCACGACGTATTTGTGGATGGCGATCTCGCCCGTCTCCGGATCGACGGAGAGATCGACCGCGTGCGCGTGGAAGCTGGCCGAATGGAACGCCGGGTACACGTGGCCTTCCACGCGCTTGGTGTCGTAGGGCGTGGGCGCGGCGATGAAGGTGCCGTGCGCGATGAGACCACCGCCGGTGAGCTGAGACTGCCGCGCGAGGTCGGCCAGCGACAGGCGCTTGCCGTCCGCGACCACGTGCTTGTCCGCAAGGCGCAGCGTCTCCACCTCCACACCGAGCTGCGCCGCCGCCAGCGTGAACATCTGGCGCTTGAGGTCGGCCACGGCGGCCTTGCACGCGTTGCCCACCGCGAACGCCGTGCGGCTGCCCTGCGCGCCGAAGTCGTACGGCGTGGACAGCGTATCGCCGGAGACCACGTTGATGTCGGCGAGGTCGACCGCCAGCTCCTCCGCGAGCACCTGCGCGGCTCCGGTGAGCGCCGCGGTACCGATCTCGACCGCGCCCGTGTTGAGCGCCACCGTGCCGTCGGGGCTGATCTTCACGTACACGCCCGAGGAGCCGCCCGTCGTCGTCCACCACCCGCACGCCAGGCCTTTCCCCCTCCCCGGTGCGGGCCGCCGGTCCCGCCAGCCGATCGCCGCCGCCGCTTTCACCAGGCACTCCTCGAGGCCGACGGCGTCGAGCACCTGGCCCGTCGGCCCTTCGTCACCGTCGTGCACGATGTTCTTCAGGCGGAAGTCGAGAGGGTCGATGCCGAGGGCGTCGGCCATGATGTCCATCTGCGACTCAACGGCGAAGTTCGCCTGCGGACCCGAGGGCGCCCGGAAGGAGCCGCAGTTCGTCTTGTTCGTGTACACGGCGAACCCTTCGAGGTACAGGTTCGGGATGCGGTAGGGACCCGCGAGCACGAGCGTCGCGACCGACGCCACGCCCGGACCGGAGCCGGCGAAGGCGCCGGTGTCGAACCAGATGCGCCCGGACTTGGCGGTGATCCGTCCGTCGCGGGTCACGCCGGTCTTCAGCTCGATGCGCGTGCCCTGCCGGGGATAGGCGGCGGTCAGCTCCTCTTCGCTCGAGGTCATGACTTTGACGGGCCGCCCCGTCTTTCTGGCCAGGAACGCCGCGAAGTGCTCGACGCCGACCCTGAGCTTGCCGCCGAAGGCGCCGCCGATGCCCGGCACCACGACGCGGATCTTCGAGGGCGACAGCTGGAGGATCTCGGCGAGGGTGTTCTGCACGTCGAAGGGAAGCTGTGTGTTCGACCACACCGTGACCGTGCCCGCGCTGTCCCAGTGCGCGACGGCGGCGCGCGGCTCCGTGTAGCCCTGGTGGACCATGGCCGTGCGGAAGCGATGCTCGAAGACGCGGTCAGCCTCCTCGAAGCCCCGCTCCACGTCGCCGGTCACGATGCGCGCGCGGTTACACACGTTGCCGTCGCGATAAAGGATCGGAATGGCCGTATAGTCCGCCCACTGTTCATGGACGAGGGGCGCGCCCGCAGCGAGCGCGGCGTCGAGATCGAGGATCGCCGGCAGCGCCTCGTAGCTCACCTCGATGGCGTGCAGCGCCGCCTCCGCCGCCTCCGGTGTCGACGCGGCCACGGCGGCCACCGGCTGTCCCATGTAGCGGACCTTGTCGCGCGCGAACACCGTCTCGTCCTTGAGGCTGCCGCCGTAACGGACGTCGGGCACGTCGGCGGCGCCGATGACGGCGCGGACGCCCGGGATGGCGCGCGCGGCGGACAGGTCCAGCCGCCGGATGCGCGCGTGCACCTGGGTGCTGCGAAACACGCGGCCGTAGAGCATGCCGGGCAGGGCGAAATCCGCGGCGTACACGGCAGCGCCCGTGACCTTCCCGGGCGCGTCCATGCGCGGGAGCGACTTGCCGACCACTCGGTGCTGGATGGTGGCCATCACTTTACCTCCGGGACGGGAGCTCGCGGGCGGCGGCGAGGACCGCGTCCGCGATTTTCTGGTAGCCGGTGCACCGGCAAAGGTTGCCCGCCAGCGCCTCGCGCACCTCGCCTTCGGTGGGCGCCGGGTGCTCGTCGAGAAACGCCTTCGCGGAGAGGATCATGGCGGGGATGCAGTATCCGCACTGCACGGCGCCATGGTCGATGAAGGCGCGCTGCAGCGGATGGAGCTCGCCGTCGCGTGTGAGGCCCTCGATCGTGAGCACGTCGCGGTCCTGGCACTCGGCCGCGAGCAGAATGCACGCGTTGACGGCCGCGCCGTCGAGGAGCACCGTGCACACGCCGCACTCGGCCTCCAGGCAGTTCTCCTTGGTGCCCGTGAATCCAAGATCGGTCCGGAGGACGTCGAGGAGCGTGCGGTGGGGCTCCGTGCGGACCTCGTGCCGTTCGCCGTTGACGCGCAGGGTGAGATCGAGCTTGCTCACGCCGCCTCCCCGGCAAGACGCTGCAGGCAGCGCGACAGGACGCGCGGAACCAGGGCGGCCACGAGCAGGCGCCGATAGCGTGCGGACGCGCGCACGTCGCTGATGGGCCGGCAGCCGGCCGCCGCGAGCCGGCCCGCCTCGCGGAGCACGTCGAGCGTGAGCGTGCCGCCCTCGAGGAAGCGCTCCGCCTCCCGCGCGCGCCAGGCGCGCGGCGCCACCGCGCCCAGTGCGATGCGCGCCTGCACGCAGCGCTTCCCGCCCGCATCGAGGGTGAGGCACGCGGCCACGCACACCACGGAGATCTCCATGGCCTTGCGCCGGCCGGCCTTCAGGAAGGCGGTGGCCGACAGGCCGTCGAGCGCGGGAAAGGCGATCGAGGTCAGCAGCTCGCCCGCGCGCCGCACCGTCTCCCCGGAGCGCACGAGAAAGTCGTCGAGCGGGACCGTGCGCTCGCCGTCCGGGCCCGCGCACGTCACGGCGGCGTCGAGCGCGAGCAGCGCCGTCACCACGTCGGCGGCGGGGGACGCGTTCGCCACGTTGCCGCCCACCGTGCCCACGTTGCGCACCTGGTGGCCGCCGACGACCTCCGCGCTCTCCACCAGCGCTCGCAGGCGCCCCTGGAATGCGCGATGCCGCTCCAACGCGCCGAGCGTGACGAGCGCCCCCAGCTTCACGGCCCCGTTCGCCTCGATGGCGTCCAGTCCGTGGACGCGGCGCAGGCTCACCACGTGCTGCGGCGCGAGCCGGCCGCGGCGCATCTGGATGATGAGGTCGGTGCCACCCGCCAGGAAGCGGCCGCCCTCGCCGAAGCGGGCCCCGAGGTCAACCGCCTCGGAGAGGGACCCGGGGTCGTGGTATTCGAAGCTCATGCCTGCTTCCACCGCGAGCCGCCGCGCCGGCTGCCATTCGTGAGATCCCCGCCCACGCCAAAGTCGACCGCGGACACCCCGTACGGCCATATCGTGGCGAGCTGCGCGGCCGTGCGCCGCACGCTCGCCGCCATCCGGTGCAGCGTGCGCATGGGCAACCGTGCCGTCGGTCCGGAGACGGCGACCGATCCCACCATGCGGCCTCGGTGCACGATGGCGGCGCCCACCGCCCGCGCTCCGTCGACGAGCTCCTCGTCGGTGATGGCGTAGCCGCGCGCGCGAACCTGGCGAAGGTGCGCCAGCACCCGCGGCCGCGACGTCATCGTCCGCGATGCCAGTCGCGGCAACGCATGCTTGGCGAGAATGGCGGCCGCCTCCGCGTCCGGGAGACTGGCGAGCCAGAGCTTGCCGCTCGCCGTCGCGTGCAGGGGCGCCGCCGCCCCCACCAGCGACACCATGCGCAGTCGCCTGTCCGAGCCCTCCGCCTTGGCCACGAAGAGAACGTTGTCGCCTTCCACCACCGCGAGCTGGACCAGCTCCCCGGTCTCGTCGGCGAGCGCTTGCAGAATGGGCGTGCAGAGGTCGGGGATTCCCACTCGCTCGGCGTAGCCGTAGGCGAGAGCGAGCAGTCTCCAGCTGAGGTGGAAGCGCGAGGTGGCCGGGTCGCACCGCACGAAGCCTTCGCGTTCCAGGGTACTGAGAATCTTCGAAAGGCTCGCCTTGCCGTAGCCGAGCTCGACACTGAGCGGGGTGAGCCCGATGCCCCCCGGATGATTCGCGAAGGCCTCCAGCGCGCGTATCGCACGCGACAGCGAGGCGACGCGGCCGCCGCGGTTACGCAGGATGGTAGACGTTGGCATCAATTCGGAAACTGAGTTTCCAGTTCCTATTTCGGCTTGTCAAGCGCTTTATGAATACGCAGGATATCCATCGATGTTGAGAGTCGCGTTCCTGGGGGCGTTGTCGTCGAGCTTCGCCGAGCGCGTGCGGGCGCATCTCGCCGTGCCCTGCCACATCGTCCATCTCGACCAGTACGCTCCAGGCCATCTGAGAGATGTGGACGTGCTCGTCACCCTCCTCTTCACCGGCGCCATGGCCGCGGAGGCGGCACGGCTGCGCCTCATTCAGGTGCCCGGCGCAGGCCTGGACCGCATCGATCGGTCGGCGATCGGTCCCGGCGTGTCGCTCGCAAATGTCCACGGCCACGAGAACGGCATCGCCGAGTACGTGATCGGCGCCATGATCGCGCTGAGCCGCAGCTTCGGCCGGCTCGACGCAAGCCTTCGCGCTGGACGCTGGGACAGCCAGTGGGCGCCGGGCGTACCGCCGCCGCCTCCGTGGCCCGAGCTCGCCGGCAGGACCCTCGGCATTCTCGGCTACGGGGGCATCGGCCGGGCGCTGGCGCGCCGCGCGCGCGCATTCGACATGCGCGTGTGCGCGATCCGCCGTGACGTGGGACAGTCGGCGCACGAGGAGCTCGACGTGCTCGGCACCATGGACATGCTGGACGAGGTGCTGCGGCGCTCCGACTATCTCGTCATCACGTTGCCGCTCACGCCGCAGACCCAGGGTCTGCTCGACGAGACGCGGTTGCAGTCGATGAAGCCCACCGCCGTTCTCGTCAACGTCTCCCGCGCCCAGATCATCGACGAGAACGCTCTCTACGAGGCGCTGGCCGCGCGGCGGATCGCGGGCGCCGCCCTCGACGTGTGGTATCGCTACCCGTCGGCTCCCGGTCCCACGCTGCCGGCCCGGCGTCCATTCCACGAGCTGCCGAACGTCCTCATGACTCCCCACATGTCGGGCTGGACCGACGGCACGCTGGAGGCGCGTGCAACGCTCATCGCGGAGAACATCCGCCGCATCGCGCACGGCGAGCCCGTGCGCAACCAGGTGCCGTAACGACGCCAAGAATCCTGCCGCCCGCTGATCACAGGCCATGGCCACCGCCTCCCGGCCCCTGGGTCATGACGCAGACGTGGCGGAATCTATTGTTCGCCCACTGGCCGGTGCCGGAACGCGCGTTGCGTGCTCTCCTCCCCGCCGGGTTGAGCCTGCACATGTTCGAGGGGCAGGCGTGGGTCGGCATCACGCCCTTCGTGTTGTCCGGCCTGCGGCCCCGAGGGGCGCCCGCAATCCCCGGCCTCTCACGGTTCCCGGAGATCAACGTGCGTACCTACGTGACGGCGGGCGGCAAGCCGGGCGTGTTCTTCTTCAGCCTCGATGCCGGCAGCGCGCTGGCGGTGATGGGCGCGCGCGCGTTGTATTCCTTGCCGTACTTCCGCGCGCGGTTCACGATTCGCCCGGGCGCGGGCGGGAGCATCGTGTACTCGAGCCGGCGAGTCCACCGCGGGTCGGCGCCCGCCGAATTCTCCGCGGAGTACCGGCCCACGGGCGAAGCGGCTGCGGCCGGCGCCGGCACTCTCGCTTACTGGCTGACGGAGCGGTACTGCCTCTACGCGGTCGACCGACGAGGCGGTCTCCATCGCGCCGCGATCCACCATCCGCCGTGGCCGCTGCAACCGGCCCACGCCGAGATCCGGAGCAACACGATGACGGAGGGGCTGGGCCTGGCGCTTCCGGACGTGGCGCCGCTGCTGCATTTCGCGCTCAGGCTCGACGTGCACGTGTGGCTACCGG
>JBKKCN010000667.1:0-5169 GCA_046712525.1 Candidatus Rokuibacteriota bacterium | reverse complement strand
AGGCGAGCCAGCGCGCCACCGTCGACGGCGAGGCGCGCAGGCGGCCCAGCGCGCGCACGTAATCGGCGGGGCCGGGCAGTGGACGCCGCGCGGCCTGCGTCACCGTGTCGAGATAGCGCGGGAAGACGGCGCCGAAGGCGAATCGCTCCTGCGCGCGCGCGCGCGCCGCCGCCGCCAGCGTCGCGTGCCGGGCGAGCACGACGGCGAGCCCGGCGTCGAAGGTACCGGCGTCCACGGCGGCTCCGCACTCCGCCACCAGCTCGGGCGTCCCCCCGCTCGCCTTGTAGAGCACGGGCAGCCCGCTCGCGAGGCCTTCGAGGACCACGTTCGGGCAGGCCTCGTTCTCCGACAGCGTGAGGAGCGCGGTGCACGAGCGCAGGATGACGGGCAGCCGCTCCCAGTCGGCGAGCCCGAGCATGACGACGTTAGGCAGCGCGGGCGGCGTCTCGTAGCGGCCCACCATCACGAAGGTGATATCAGCCCGCCGGCGCGCGAGGTCGAAGACGGCGGCGGCGCCCTTGCGCGCGTTCGTGCTGTAGGCCACGTGCGCGAGGCGGACCGTCCCCGGCAGCGACAGGCGCGGCCCGTCGGGGAGGAAGCGGTCGACATCCACGGCGTTGTGCACGACGGGGCCGTCGCAGGCGATGATCCGGCGCCGCCGCGTCACCTCCCGCCCGTACGCGCTCTGGAAGACGGTGGCGTCGGCGAGCAGGTCGACGAGCGCCTGCCGCACATCGGCGCCGGCATCACGCCCATAATCGGCGGCGGAGCCGTCGATGCGATGCAGCACCTTCAGGCGGGGACGCCGGCGCTTGGCGCGCGCCACCACCGCCTCCGGCACCACCCACGAGTTCGCGACGAGAACGTCGTAGTCGCCCTCGACATCATCCGTCACGGAGACGGCGGCCCCGTCGAGATACTTCCGGAAGTTTCGGAAGAAGGAGTACATCCCGCCCTGGGGCGCGTCCGCCACGGGCACACACACCCTCATCGGCGTCGTGTCCTGCTCTGTCGGGCCCGCCCGCTACACCGCGTCGTCGTCGGGCTCCATGCCGCGGCCGCTCCCCCACACCGTCTGGCCGTCGGTCGTCTTCGACGTCTCGTGTCCCCACTTCAGGCAGCTCTTGCACAGCTCGGGCTCGTCCTCGGGGCGGCGGTAGGCGTTGTCGATGCGGTGGCGCAGATCGGCGTACACGGGCCCGTCCCAGATCTCGCCCAGCGATTGCCGGGCGAGGTTGCCCACGATGGCCTTGCCCGCGATGTCATAGCAGCAGGGCACCACGTCCCCGTTGTAGTAGACGAAGATGGCGCGGTAGATGTCGCTGCACGGCTTGAGGTGCAGCTTGCGCTGGTACTCCTCGTTGGTGGGCACCGCCTCCGGATCGGTGACGGCGAATGTCTTCACGAAGAAGTTGATGCCCATCTCCGCCGCCATCGCCTTCGCTTTCGGGATCTCGTGCTCGTTGTTACGCATGGCGATCATCTGCCACTCCAGGCGAATGGGCGACTTCCGCTCACGCGCCTTGGCCGTCATCATCTTCATGTTGCGCTGCACGCGCCAGAACTGCCCACCCACCCGGTTCTTCTGGTAGACCTCCTCGCTCACGCCGTCCACCGAGAAGCGCAGCATGTCGAGACCGGCGTCGAGCAGCCGCTCCGCCATCGCCTCCGTGAGGGGCAGGCCGTTGGTGAACATCTGCGTGGCGAGCCCCGCCTCCTTGGCGAGGGCGACCATGTCGTGGATCTTCGTGTGCAGCAGCGGCTCGCCCTGGAAGTGCAGCTGCATCTTCTCGATACCGAAGGCGACGGAGTCCTTCACGATCTTCTCGTAGAGATCCACCTCCATGGTGCCGAGCCCGCGCGGCAGCAGGTCGTGCTCGGTGGAGGCGAGCTGATTCTGCATCCCCACCAGGCAGAAGGGGCAGTTCAGGTTGCAGCGGCTCGTGACCTCCACGGAGATCATCTTCGGCCGCTTGCCGCGCACGCGCCGCTTGGGATCGAGCAGATCGGCGCCGATCGCATGGTCGACCTTCTTGATGATGTCTTTCAATAACCGCGTCGGGTCCATAGTCTCCTCGTGCGTGTCGGTGGGATCTCGGCCGGGGTGGCGGCCGCTTCCATCATGACCGTCGCGTATTGGGTGGTGGCGTGCTCGGCGGAGAAGCCGCGCGCGCGGGCGAGCGCCCGCCCGCGCCATGCGCCGGCCTCTGCGAGCAGCCGCGCAATGTCGTCGGACAACGAGCGGGTCATGGCCACGGCGGCATCGCCGAGCAGCTCGGGCGTGCCCCCGCTCGGATGGTACAGGGCGGGCAGGCCCGACGCCATCGCCTCCAGCGGCGTGTTCGGGCACGGCTCGAGCTCCGACGGAAAGAAGAGGAAGTCCGCCGAGCGCATGAGGGCGGCGACGGCGTCGCGGGGTCGGATGCCCAGCAGCGTCACGCGCGGATCGCCGAGCCATTTCTGGCCCGACTCCGCGTGCCGGCCCGCGCAGTACACGCGCAGGCCGGGCGGCCCCGCCTCCAGCAGCTCTCCGATGCGGTCGAGGCGCTTGCTCTCGCCCACCGACCACGACACGTGCAGCGCCACCGGCGCCCCTTCCAGCGCCACGCGCGGCCCCTCGGCGGAGAAGACGCGCAGGTCGACGCCGTTGTGGATGACGCGCGCCTGCGGCGCGCGGCACATCGGCCCCACGTTGTCGCGCACGAACTCGCTCTGGAAGATCGTGACGTGGGCGCGCGCGTTGAGGCGGGCGATGCGCTCGTGCTTGTCGCGCCGCACCTTGCCCTCGCCGGCGTCGATGCGCTCGTCGAGGCGGTGCACGATGCGGGCGCCGCGCGCGCGGTGGCGCTCGAGGAGCCGCTCGCTCCCGTGCTGCGCGAACACGAGCAGCACGTCCGCCGCGCTCTCCACGTCGAACCCCACCGTGATCCCGTGCGCGGGCAGCCCCTCCGCGAGCACGCGCGCGAAGCTGTGGCTGCCACCGCCGGCGGAGGCGAAGGGGTTGAGGGTGAAGACCGCCTTCACTTCGTGGCCACCAGATTGAGGATCCAGATGTTGGTGAGCTCGACGCCGAAGCGCTCGCGGAAGGCGGCCGCGCGGTGGGCGGGGCGATAGGGCGCGAGGTCGTCGTGACGCTCGCGCCAGTGCTCGAAGGTCACCGACGACCACTCCTCGCCGAAGAACGCTTCCACCAGCTCCACGTCGCCGCGCACGAACCACTGGTTGCCGTGCACAAACATGGGCGCGTTCATGAGCAGCACCCCGCCCGGCCGCAGCAGGCGCCAGCACTCGCGCACATCCTCTTGATAGGCGGCGAGGGTGAGATCGCGCTCGTTAATATCCTCGTGCCAGTGCTCGATGGTGGAGGCGCCGTAGATGACGTCGAAGTGTCGGCCGCGCAGCTTCGCCGACGGAAAGCGATCGAGGATGAAGCGCCGGTGCGGGCTGGAGGCGTGCACGCCGAAGCGTACGAGCGGCCCGAACATCCGCCGTTGCAGATCGCGTGCGGGCAGCCACGGGATCTCGAAGAGGGGCAGGCGCGCGGGGTCGAGGCCCGTATAGCGCACGCGCCGCTGCCGGCAGAACTCCTCGGTGATCCCGCTCAGCGGGCCACAGCCGATCTCGAGCACCTCGCTTCCCTCGAAGCGGTGAGCATGGCGCGCGATCATGGCCGCCGTGCACCGCCGGGTGGGCGTGCCCACCCGGCCGCCTTCCGGATAGAAGATGGCGCGCCAGTTACCGCCATTGGCGGCAAGCTCTGGCGCAAAGCGCGCCTCCAGCGCCTGGCAGCGGTCGTGGGAGCGGCACGAGGCGCAGCTGACGTCGCGGTGCTCGATGACGAGCCCCATCAGTACGTCATGCGCTTGCGCAGCAGGCGCGGCCCGAGGTCGACGGTGGCGAGAGCGGCGGCCACGATCTCGCCGCAGCGGCCGTCGCCATAGGGGTGGCGGCAGTGACGGGCGCGCGCGCGCGTCGTCTCATCGTAGAGCGCCAGGCGCACGGCCGCCGCCACGGATTGGCGTCCGTACGGGGTGTCGATGACATTCTCCGCACGCAGCCGACCCTCCTGCCGCGACCCCACGTTGACGCACGGGATGCCGAAGGACGGCGTCTCCTTGAGGCCGGACGACGAGTTGCCGACCACGGCCGCGGCGATGTTGAGAAGGCCGAGGTACCGCCGCCGTCCCAGCGAGCGGTGGAAGCGGAAGTGCGGCACGTCACGGAAGGCCTCGAAGGCCTCGATGACGTCGCGGCTGCCGGGATCGCTGTTGGGATACGTGATCACCGTCTGTTCCCCGATTTCGCGGAGGGCTTCCAGCGTAGCCGTCGCCTGCGCGCGCGCGTCCTCGCGCTCGGCGTTCACCGGATGCTGGGTGAAGACGATCACCGGCCGCGCGGCATCGAGGCCCAGCTCGGCATACATCTCTTCGGGCGCGGGGAAGTCCTTGCGCGCGACGCTGTCGAGCGTGGGCAGCCCCGCCACCGTGACGCGCCACTCCTCCTCGCCCAGGCGGCGCACGCGCTCCGCCGCCTCCTCGGAGGTCGTGAAGTGCAGGTGCGCGAGCTTGGTGATGGCGTGGCGGACGGAGTCGTCGTGGGTGCCACCTTCCGTGAGATCGCCGCCCTCCACGTGCGCGAGCGGCACGTTCATCTCGAAGGACGCGATGGCGGCCGCGAAGCCTTCCATGCGATCCGCGTAGACGAGGCTGACGTCCGGCGCCAGGGTATGCAGCGCGTCCGCGAACGCCGCCACCGCGCGCGCGAGCGCCTGCGTCTGGCTGCGCACGTCGGTGCCCGTGATTCCGAGGTCGACGGTGGCGGCCACCTCCACGCCATCCTCTTCGATCTCACTGATGGTGCGGCCGAACTCCTCGGCGAGATGGCCGCCGGAAACGATGAGCTTCACGCCGAGATCGCCGCGCTCACGCATGGCGCGGATGATGGGAAAAAGGAGCCCGTACTCCGCGCGGTTGCCCGTGAAGACGGCCACCGTCCTCATGGAGCCGCCGGCGCCTTCGGGCGCGCGATCCACGTCGCCCACGTCTTCGCGAGCCCGTCCTCCCACGTCGTGCGCGCGGCCCAGCCGAGCGCGGCGAGCAGCGGATCGGGGGCGCGCGGCGCCGCCGGCTTGATGGCGGGCACCCGCCGTCGTGCCGCGAGCGCCGCCAC
>JBKKCN010000666.1:0-5582 GCA_046712525.1 Candidatus Rokuibacteriota bacterium | reverse complement strand
GTCTTGTTCAAGCCCTGTCACATCGACAAGATCTGCGAGGTGATTCTCCGGCTGGCGGGGTCACATTCCCGTACTACGGGGTCTGACCCCCGGACTAGCTGACTTGACGCGTCCCGCGATCCGGCCTTCCGCGTCCTTCCAGCCCGCGTCGAACGCGTGGCCGGGCTCGTCGATGTCGATCACCAGCGGTGCGTGGTCCGAGGGGACGGGCGTGCCCTTGCGCGCTTCGCGGTCGATCTCGGAGGCCACCGTGCGGCGCGTGACGGGCGCGCTCACGAGCAGGTGATCGATGCGCATGCCGAAGTTCTTGTGGAAGTTGCCGGCGCGGTAGTCCCACCACGTGTAACGGCCGGGCTCCGCGTGATGCAGCCGGTAGGCATCGGTGAGGCCCCACTCGCAGAGCCGCAGAAAGGCGCGGCGCTCCGGCTCCGAGACGTGCGTTCCGCCGTGGCAGGCCTTCGGGTCCCACACGTCCGCGTCGGTGGGCGCGACGTTGAAGTCGCCGCCGACGACGAGCGGTGTCGCCGGGTCCGCCGCTTCGCCGAGCCAGCGCGCGAGGCGGTCGAACCACGCGAGCTTCGCCTTGTAGAAGGGCGAGTCGACGACGCGGCCATTGGGAGCATAGATGCTGACAACCCGAACGCCTCCGCAGACGGCGGACATCATCCGCGCCTCGGCGAGCGGCTCGTCGTCCCCGACCTCCGGCGTGGCGGGACGACGGCGCGGCTCACCGAAGTTGGTCACGATGTCCGCGACCCCCACGCGGCTGGCGATGGCGACGCCGTTCCACCGGCCCTCACCGTGGTGCGCGAGCTCATAGCCGGCGTCGCGGAAGGCCGCGGTGGGGGCGTCCGCATCGGTGAGCTTCGTCTCCTGCATCAGGAGCACGTCGGGCTTCGCGCGCTCCAGCCACCACGTGACCTTCTCGAAGCGGGCCTTCAGCGAATTGACGTTCCAGGTCGCGATACGCATGCGGTGATCCTGCTCACGACGCCGCGCGTACGTCCAGTCGAGTGCTCTGGTAGGTGGCGCCCTCGCCGAAGTCGCTGTAGCGGTCGGACGTCAGCATGTTGATGGTGCCAGAGATCGCCTCTGCCGCGGGGCGCTGGCCGGGCACGAAGGCGACGCCCGGCGGCGCCTCGTCGCTGACGGTGAGGACGAAGGTCACCGCGGCGAGGTCGTTGACGAGGGTCACCGCCTGGCCGTCGCGCAGGCCGCGCGCCGACGCCTCGTCGGGATGCAGCACGCACGTGGGCGGACCCGCTTTGCGCCGCAGCCACGCGATGCCCGAGAACGCGGTGTGGCTCTGGTAGTAGCCGGGCGCGGTGAGGAGCTTCAGCGGCCACTTCTGCGCTTGCCGCTCCTCGTCGGGGTCGGGCACCCAGTCCGGCATCGACGGTAGGCCATCGGCGGCCAGCATCTCCGAGTAAAACTCCAGCTTGCGTGACGGCGTCGCGAAGCGCTGCGGACCGGTGGGCGCCAGCTTCAGCGGTCCCGCCTCTCTCAGCGCCTCCAGGTTCAGGCCTGTCGCGGTGCCGCGCGTGTCGTGGAAGAGCTCACGCAGGAGGGCATCGGTGTCCATCGAGAAGACGGCATCGGTGAGGCCGAGGCGCTGGGCCAGCTCCTGCGCCAGGCGCCGGTTCGACCATGCCTCGCCTTGTGGCGCTACCACCTGCTTGGCGAACTGCAAGTAGTAGGTGCCGTAGGCGCGCAGCACGTCCTCGCTCTCGAGGTAGGAGGCGGCGGGCAGCACGATGTCGGCATAGCGCGCGGTGTCGGACAGGAATGGATCGTGCACCACCGTGAAGAGATCCTCGCGGGCCAGACCACGCCGCACGGTGGCGGCATCGGGACAGGTCACGGCCGGGTTGTTCGACGCCACGAAGAGCGCGCCGATGCGCGGGTCCTTCATGGTGAGGTGGGCGTCGCCGAGGCGCGAGTGGTTGATGCTGCGCGTGGTCGCCGGTCCCGACGGCTTGCGGATGCGGCTCGAATTGACGCCGAAGGAGGCCGCGGTCATCAGCAGCGCGCCGCCGCCCCTTTTCGCATAGGCGCCCACCACACCGGGGAGCAGCGCCACCGCGCGAATGGCCTGACCGCCCTGCGTGCAGCGCGACATGCCCTCGCCGAGCCGAATGAAGGGCGCCCGCGCGCGGCCGTACATCGTGGCGAGGCGCTCGAGGTCCGGCACCGACACGCCCGTGACGGCGCAGACGCGAGCGGGATCGAAGCGCGGCAGCACCTCGCGCTGGAGGCGATCGAAGCCGAGCGTCTCGCGCGCGAGATAATCGCGATCGCACAGGCCGTCGCGCGCGAGGAGGTGCATCACGCCGAGGGCAAGCGCGGCGTCGGTGCCGACGTTGACGCGCAGGTGCCAGTCCGCGCGCTCGGCGGTGCGGCTGCGGCGCGGCTCGATCACGACCACCTTGGCGCCGCGGCGACGCGCCTCCTCCACCAGCGGCCAGAAGTGGATGTTGGTGGTCATGAGGTCGGCGCCCCACGAGATGATGAGGTCCGAGTCCACGGCGCTCTCGGGATCAGCGCCGCCCACGCTGCCGCAGGCGGAGTCCCACCCCGCTTCCGCGCACGTGTCGCACACGGTCCCCGCCTGCAGCCGCGAGGCGCCGAGGGCGTGGAAGAGACCGAGGAGCAGGCCGCGGTTGAGCTGGCCCTGGTGGGCGCTGTAGGCGTAGCCGAGGAGCGCGAGCGGCCCGTCGGTGCGGAAGATGGCGCGCCATCGATCGACGATCTCGCCCAGCGCCTCCTCCCACGTGATGGGCGCAAAGCTCCCCGCGCCCTTGGGCCCCGTGCGGCGCAGGGGAGTGAGAATGCGATCGGGCGAGTACAGCATCTCGTGATCGCGGTTCACCTTGGTGCACACGAAGCCGGCTGTCATCGGGTGGTCGGGGTCACCCTGCAGCCGCAGGAGGCGGCCGTCCTCCACGTGGGCGATGAGCGAGCACATGTCGGGACAATCGTGCGCGCACACCGTCCGGATGGTCGACGCCATGTCAGCGCAGCCAGTCCCGCAACGGCGCCACCACCACGCCCGCCTTCACGAGTCCCTGGCGCACGCCGGCCACGATCTTGTCGGAGCCCGGGGAATCGCCGTGGATGCAGATCGTCTGCACGTTGACGTCGATGACGTTGCCGGTGATGGTCTTGACCTTGTGATCCACGGCCATCCGCACCGCCTGCTCGGCGGCCTTTTCCGGATCCGTGATGAGCGCGTCCTTGCCGAGCTTGCGGCTCACGAGCTGGCCGTCGTCGGCATACACGCGGTCGGCGAATCCTTCGGCGGCCACGCGGACCTTCGTCTTGCGCGCCTCGGCATCGTATTTCGTCATCGCCATCGTCATGAGGATGAGCAAGGGGTCGAGCTCGACGATCTGCTCGGCCACGGCGCGTCCGAGCTCGGGCTTGGCCTCGAACATGAAGTACTGGATGCCGTGCGGCTTGACGTGCTGCAGGGTGGTGCCCGCGGCCTTGGCAAAGGCCGACAGGGCCCCGATCTGGTAGCGGTGATAGTCCATCAGCTCGCGCGGAGTGACGTCCATCGAGCGGCGCCCGAAGCCCATGAGGTCGGGCAGACCCGGATGCGCGCCCACCGCCACGTTGTGGCGCACCGCGTTCTCCACGGTGTAGCGCATGACGTGAGGGTCGCCGGCGTGGTAACCGCAGGCAATATTCGCCGACGTGATGTTCGGCATCACCTCGTCGTCGCTGCCGAGCGTCCAGCGCCCGAAGCTCTCGCCCATGTCGCAGTTGATGTCGATGTGCACGGTCATGAGACGCGCCTCCTCAGCGTGGTCTGGAAACCCTGAAACTATGCGTCAGTCGCGCGGTGTCAGAAAGAGCCAATGACACCACGCGTCGCGGGCCAATGACAGCATCACATCTGTTGCCGAATAACGCGAGCGGGCGCGCCGGGCCAGCAATGTGTCGATGTGCGGTGGCGGCACGCCTACGCGCTCGCCGATCTCGCGCACGGTGTACGTGCCGGCGCGTGACGGCGTTGCGCTCGTCGCCGCGTTGCGTGATGGCGGCAGGCCGATGCGTGATCGCGACGAGATCCAGGAGCTCGATCCCCGAGGGTCGTTGCACGCGCGGCCGCCGTCGTCCAGTCGTCAAGGCAGGCGTTCGGGCAGTGGCAAGGAAGTGACCGGCATGGCCAGGAAGCGCCCAGGGAAAGATTTGCCCTAGGCAATAAAACAATGGTTCTAGTGGTTTACGAGGCTTGGATCCGGGCTTGCATTAGCGAGGGGGCGTCCCATACCGGCGGAACCAGGAGATGGACACATGAGCCAGATGCGCAGACGCCAACCGAAGTACCGGCACGTCGCTCCTGCCCTGCTCCTGTTGACGACCGTGGTCGCCGCGATGACCGGCATCACTGTCTCGCGTCTGGCGCACATCACCGCGCAGACCGCGGTCAACATGCCGCCTGCCGCAATGCTGGTGGTGAGTGTCCGGCGTGCGGAAGCGGCGAGCGTTGCTCACGTGGCATCCCCGGCCCTTGCTGTCCCCGCGCCGATCGTTGAGGCCGAGTCACTTGCGCTGCCGCTCACACCGGCCACGCCCAAGGTCGCCCCCGCCGCCGCGCGTAGCCGCACGCTGGCCGCCGCGTCGCCGAAGTCGGCGCCTCCCGGGGAGTGCGATCGTGCCGTCGTCGTCGAGAACTACGACGCTGACATCACGGGTATGACCGGGCTGCCGGGGCGGCCGATGTACTACGCCCGCGGCCAGAAGAAACTGAAGAACGCGCTCGCCGCGCTCGCTTCCACGTGCGGGCGCACCGCGCAGACCGCGAACTCGACGCCCTAACGTCGCCACCCCGCGCGACGGCCCAGACCCGCGCCTCCGGCCGAGTGCGATGGCCCCCCGTGGAGAACTACGATTCGGACATCGCGGGCATGACGGGGCTGCCGGGGCGGAAGATGTATTTCGCCCGCGCGCAGAAGAAGGCTATCGCCTCCATGTGCCGGCGCGGCGCGCAGGCCGCCAGCTCAACGCCCTAACGTCGTGACCCCGCACGACGGGCGGCGACAGATCCGCGAGTATTCCGGCCACGGCGCTCCATCCATTCCGAAGCCGACCTCGCCGCGGTAGCGTCTACAGGGCTGCGCGCGGCCCCAGGCTCGCGAGCGCGGCGATGAGCTCAGCGGGATCGACCGCTTCGTGATGTGCATCTGAAAGCCGGCGTCGAGAATGCGGATGCGGTCCTCGACGCGTCCGTACGCCGTCACGGCAATGGCGGGAACTGGAAACCCTGAAACTATGCGTCAGGACGCGGTGTCGAGAAAGGGCCAATGACACCACGCGTCGGGAGCCAATAACAGCATCACACGCCTGTCGCTGGATACCGCTCATGCACGCGCGCGGGCCGGCGCGCCCCCAGCAATGTGTCGATGTGCGCTGTCGGCCCGCCCACGCGCGCGCCGATCTCGCGTACGACGGCGTTGCGCTCCTCGCCACTTGCGTGATCGGATAACGATGCGCGCGCTCGGGTAAATCATCAGGTGGCGCGCGCTATCAGGTCGCGTTCGGGCTGTGGTAAGTAAGTGACCGCCCTGGGCAGGAAG
>JBKKCN010000665.1:0-4658 GCA_046712525.1 Candidatus Rokuibacteriota bacterium | reverse complement strand
GGATGCTCCGCCAGCAGCGCGCGCACCGCCTTGCGGAGGGCGCCGGTGCCCTTGCCGTGGATGAGACGCACGTTGGCGAGGCCCGCGAGGAAGGCGTCGTCGAGGTACTTCTCGACAAGGTCGCGCGCCTCATCGGACGTGCGGCCCAGGAGCAGCAGCTCCGAGGGCGCGCGGCGCTCGCCGTAGTCGCCGTCCCTGTCCCTGATGCCGCGCGGCGGGGGGCTTGGGGGGCCCGTCGAGGCCCCCCATGTACCCGAGCCCGCCCGCTCCGCGCGCCGCAGGGCCGTCACCGGCACGCGCACGGTCACGCTGCCCGTGCTCACGGTCGCCGTGCCGCCCGCGATGGCGACGATCTCGCCGCGAATGCCCAGATGGGCGGCGGTGACCGGCATGCCCGCCTCGAGCGTCTCGTGGTTGGGCTCAGGAATGATGACGGGGGCGAGACGGGCACCCATTTCTTGTAGGTGGCGGCGGCTCTCGTCAAGCGTGGAGCGCGAGCGTTCGGAGCGCTTGAGGCGTTCCCACTCGGCGGAGACGGCGCGGCGGATCTCGGTGAGCAGAGCGGTCGCCTCGGACTTGGCGCGCTCGACGGTGGCGCGGGCACGCGTGCTCGCCTCCGACTCCAGCTCGCGTGCCGCGGCCAGGCGCGCCGCCGTCTCGCTCTCCCGCCGCTCGATCTCGCGCGTCGTGTCCGCATCGGTGCGGCTGCGCTCGTCCATCTGCGCCAGCAGCTCGCCGAGACGCGCCGCGTGCTGCGAGCGATGCGATTGCGCCCGCATGATGAGCGACTGTCCCAGTCCCAGCCGCGCGGCGATGGCGAGCGCGTAGCTCTGGCCGGGGCGGTCGTACACGAGGCGGAAGGTGGGAGCGAGAGTGGCGGTGTCGAACTCGACGGAGGCGTTGCGCGCGCGCGCATGCGTGCTCGCGAAGGCACGCAGCGGCTCCAGGTGAGTGGTGGCCACCACGAGCGCGCCCCGCGCGTCCAGCTCTTCCAGGATGGCCTGCGCGAGGGCGGCACCCTCGTCCGGATCGGTGCCCGCTCCGAGCTCGTCCAGAAGCACGAGCGCGTGGCGATCGGCACCCGCCACCACCTCGCGGATCTGCTTGACGAAGGCCGAGAAGGTGGACAAGTTCTCGGCCACCGACTGGTCGTCGCCGATGATCGCGTAAATGCGCTCGAAGAGCGGCAGGCGCGCACCCTCCGCGGCGGGAACGTGACAGCCGGTCTGGGTGAGCAGGCAGAGGAGGGCGAGAGTCTTCAGGGCGATGGTCTTGCCGCCCGCGTTGGGGCCGGTGACGATGAGCAGCGGGCGCGCGCGGGTGAGCTCGATGTCGACCGGCATCACGGGACGGCTCGGGTCCCGCCAGCTCTGCGCCAGGAGCAGGGGATGGCGCGCGGCGCGCACGAGCACGTCGCCCTCCGCTTCCACGATGGGCCGCGTGGCCTGCATGCGCTCGGCGAGCGCGGCGCGCGCGAAGGCCCAGTCGAGGTCGCCCACCGCCTCCATGAGGGCGGCGATGTCGTCGGCATGGAGGCGGACGCGCGCGGTCAGCTCGGCGAGGATGCGTGCCGATTCCTGCTCTTCTTCGCGGACGAGCTGCACGAGGTCGTTGTTGGCCTCGACGGTCGCCTCCGGCTCCACGAACAGCGTCTGCCCGCTCTGCGAGCGGTCGTGGACGATTCCGCGCACGCGGCCGCGCGCCTCCGCGCGCACCGGCACCACGTAGCGCCCGTGGCGGAGCGTCACGAAGCGCTCCGCGAACACGCGTTCCCCCTCCGACTGGATCAGGCGCTCGAGATCGGCCACCACGCGCCGCCGCCCCTCGCGGATCTCGCGGCGCACCTGGCCGAGACGGGCGCTGGCGCGGTCGGTGAGGGCGCCGTCGTCGTCGAGCGCACGGCGCAGTCCGTCGCGGACGTCGGACAGGCGCGGGATCCGCTGGGCATTCCTGGCAATGACGGGCGCGACGGCTTCGAGGGCGCGCCCGTAGGCGAAGAGGCGGGGCCCGGCGTCGAGGGCCGGAATCAGCAGCGCGAGCTCCGCGCCGTCGAGCACGCTGCCCTCGGGCCGGCATTGCTCGAGCGCGGCCCGAACGTCGGGGATGCCGTCAAGGGGTGGCGCGCCCTCGGCGCCGAGCGCCAGGCGCGCCTGTGCGGTGATCTCGAGCGCCGTGTCGACTTCGGAAGCGACGGAGAGCGGTTCTGCGGTCCGTGCCCGCTCGCGCCCCATCTCGGTTGCTGCCTCGGACGCCAGGAGGGCCCGCACTGCGTCCCATTCGGTGCCACGTCCCCAGATCCGGCCTGCCTCCACCGTTTGCGTCATTCGTGTCACACTGCGTCCCACACCGCGTCCACGTCCCAGGCCGCGCTCGCGCCCCATGTGCTGGGAGGAGTGTCGGCCGGCGCTTCAGGAGTGCTGCCGGAGTTAATCGGAGATCCGCTCCCGCCGCTTGGCTTTCTTGCGGGCGGCTAAGGCCTTGCGCTTGCGCCGGACGCTCGGTTTCTCATAGTGCTGTCGCTTTTTGAACTCCGACAGCAGCCCGGCCTTCTCGCACTGCTTCTTGAAGCGCTTGAGGGCGCTTTCGAAGGACTCATCGGGCTCGATGATCACCTTGGTCACGCAGTTTCCCCCCCTCCGGGTTTCCATCGACTCCAGTGGATAAATAACAACTATATACCATGCGACCCCCACCCCGGCAATCGCACGCGGGGTGGCGAGCGCACGCAGCGCGGCGTTGCGGGCTGATAGACTGGCGCGGCCGTGAACGCGCCTGCGCTCTACACCGTGCTGCCCTTCGTCGCCATGCTGCTCGCGATCGCGGTATGTCCGCTCGCGATTCCGCACTGGTGGGAGTCCAACCGCAACAAGCTCATGGTCGCCGCCGCCCTCGGCGCGCCCATTCTCGTGATGTACCTCGCCCGCCGGCCCGGCGCGCTCGTGTCCATGGTGGAGGAGTACCTGTCGTTCATCATCCTGCTCGCCGGCCTCTTCGTCATCTCGGGGGGCGTGCTGATGCGCGGCGACCTGGAGGCGACGCCCCTGACGAATACCGGCTTCCTCGCGCTGGGCGCGGTGCTCGCCTCCTTCATCGGCACCACCGGTGCCTCCATGCTGCTCATCCGCCCCTTACTGCAGACGAACCGCGAGCGGACGAGGATCAAGCATACGATCATTTTCTTCATCTTCATCGTCTCCAACATCGGCGGAATGCTGACGCCGCTCGGTGATCCGCCGCTCTTCCTCGGCTACCTGCAGGGCGTGCCCTTCACGTGGACATTCCGGTTGTGGGCGCCGTGGGCTCTCATGGTGGCTGCCCTCCTCGTCACGTATTTCGTCTGGGAGTCGGTCCTGCACGCGCGCGAGCCCATCGCCGTCCTCGCGCGGGACCGTGTGGAAGTGCAGCCGCTGCGGATCCTCGGCACGCTCAACGGCCTCGGGCTCGCGGGCGTCGTGCTCGCCGTCGCCTTCCTGCACGAGCCGTGGCGCGAAGCCACGATCCTCGGCCTCGCGGGGGTGTCGATGTGGCGCACGCCACGGGAGATTCGGCGCGCCAATGGGTTCACCTGGTATCCGATGATCGAGGTGGCGGTGCTCTTCTTCGGGATCTTCCTCACCATGGTGCCCGCGCTCGAGCTGCTGCGTATCCGCGGCGGCGAGCTGGGCGTGCGGGAGCCATGGCAGTTCTTCTGGGCCACCGGCATGCTGTCCGCGTTCCTCGACAACGCTCCCACTTACCTGACGTTTCTCGCGCTCGGCCAGGGACTGGGTCTGCCCGCCGAGGTCGTGGGGGTGCCTCACCTCGTCCTCGCCGCCATCAGCGTGGGCGCCGTCGCGATGGGCGCGAACAGCTACATCGGCAACGCGCCCAACTTCATGGTGAAAGCGATCGCAGAGGAATCCGGCGTCACGATGCCCTCGTTCTTCGGCTACATGGCCTACAGCATGGCCGTACTCATCCCCCTCTTCGTCCTGGTGACTTACGTGTTTTTCTAGCGTGCGTCCGATCGTCGAGGAGCGCCACGGCTTTGCGGGGGCGCTGCCGAGCGTCGAGGGATTGGGGGCCGTCGAGGCCCCCATCTTAGTCAAATCGCCCCGCCATTATTTAGAATCGTCGGCCTGGCGGCGGCGGGC
Organism: Candidatus Rokuibacteriota bacterium; assembly: GCA_046712525.1. Classification (GTDB taxonomy): domain Bacteria; phylum Methylomirabilota; class Methylomirabilia; order Rokubacteriales; family CSP1-6; genus JBBDXO01. The sequence goes on along the minus strand of JBKKCN010000665.1, from coordinate 525 downwards.
GGCGTCGAGCGCGGTCGGCGATGGATCGTCGAGCAGGTGATAGAGGTGCTCGGCGGAGAGCGCGGTGGGGATGACGACGTAGGCCGCTCCCTCTGCGTACAGCTCGGCGGCGCGCTTGGGGGTGTCGGCGGTGACGATGACGCGGGTGTGGGGCGCCACGCCGCGCACGAGGCGCAGGAGCGCGAGGTTGTCCACGCCGCGCAGGTAGGCGTCCGAGATGCTGGAGACGGCGATGCGGACGTGCTCGATGCCGGCGTGGCGCAACGTCTCCACGTTCGCGATGTCGCCGTAGTGGCATTCGATGCCCGCCGCGTGCAGGTGTTCGAGCGTCTCCGGGTTGAAGTCCACCGCCACCACGCGGCGCTTCATGCCGCGCGTGTCGCGCTCCACGTGGGCCATCAGCGCAAGTCCTTCCTGGGACACGCCGAGCAGGAAGATGTCAGGCGGCGGCCCGGCCTGTCCGCGCGGTTCCCGTCGCTGCCGGCGGTTGCCAAGCCAGGTAGGAGCGCCCGTACGGGCGAGCAG
>JBKKCN010000664.1:0-5569 GCA_046712525.1 Candidatus Rokuibacteriota bacterium | reverse complement strand
GAGCGCGAGCGCGGGATCACCATCAAGGCGCACACCGTACGACTCTTGTACAAAGCCGACGACGGCCACGAGTACACGCTGAATCTCATCGACACGCCCGGGCACGTGGACTTTTCCTACGAGGTGTCGCGCGCGCTCGCCGCCTGCGAGGGCGCCGTGCTCATCGTGGACGCCGCGCAGGGCATCGAGGCGCAGACGCTCGCGAACTTCTACCTCGCCTCCGACGCCGGCCTCACCATCGTGCCCGTGCTGAACAAGATCGACCTCCCCGCCGCCGACGTGGAGGGCACGCGCACGCAGATCACCGAGCAGCTCGACCTCGACGGCGACGAGGCCATCGCCATCTCGGCCAAGCACGGCACCGGCGTCCCCGACGTGCTGGAAGCGATCGTGGCGCGCATCCCCCCGCCCGTGGGCGATCCGGAGGCGCCGCTCAAAGCGCTCGTCTTCGACTCGTACTACGACTCCTACCAGGGCGTGGTCATCTACGTGCGGCTCACGGACGGGCGCGTGCGCGTGGGCACCAAGATCCTCCTGATGTCCAATGGCCAGAAGTACGACGTGGCGCAGGTGGGCGTGTTCAGCCCCGACATGCGGCCGGTGGAGGAGCTGTCGGCGGGCCAGGTGGGTTACATCACGGCCGCCATCAAGCGCGTGGCGGATGCCAAGGTGGGCGACACCATCACGGAGGCGCTGCGGCCCACCGCGGAGGCCTTCCCCGGATACCGTGACGCCAAGCCGATGGTGTTCTCCGGCCTCTTCCCCATCGAGGACACGGAGTACGAGTCGCTGCGCGACGCCCTCGAGAAGCTGCGCCTGAACGATCCCGCCTTCAGCTTCGAGCCGGAGACCTCGCTGGCCCTCGGCTACGGCTTCCGCTGCGGGTTCCTCGGCATGCTGCACATGGAGATCGTGCAGGAGCGGCTGGAGCGCGAGTTCGACCTGTCGCTCATCGTGACCGCGCCCTCCGTGCAGTACAAGGTGCTCACCACGGCGGGCGAGTTGCTGGAGGTCGACAATCCGGCGAAGCTCCCCACACCCGATCGCATCGAGCAGATGGACGAGCCTTTCGTCACCTCCTCCGTGTACGTGCCCACGGAGTACATGACGGCCATCTACAACCTCGCGCAGGAAAAACGCGGCGTGCACAAGTCGCTGGAGTACATGGGCAAGCGCGTGCACATCCGCTTCGATTTCCCGCTCGCGGAGATCGTGATCGACTTCTACGACAGGCTGAAGTCCATCTCCAAGGGCTACGCCTCCTTCGACTACGAGCTGGCGGACTTCCGCCCCGCGGACCTCGTCAAGCTCGACATCCTGCTCAACGGCGATCCCGTCGATGCGCTGTCGATCATCGTCCACCGCGACAAGTCGTACGAGCGCGGCAAGCTGCTCGTGGAGAAGCTGCGCAAGGTCATCCCACGCCAGCTCTTCGAGGTGGCCATCCAGGCCGCCATCGGCAGCCGCGTCATCGCCCGGGAGACGGTGAAGGCCATCGGCAAGAACGTCACCGCCAAGTGCTACGGCGGCGACATCTCACGCAAGCGCAAGCTCCTCGAGAAACAAAAAGAGGGCAAGAAACGAATGAAGCAGGTGGGGCGGGTGGAGGTTCCCCAGGAGGCGTTCCTCTCGGTGCTCAAGAGCTGATGGACGTCCAGGAAGGCCACGCCGACAAGCCACCGGAGACGCTCGCAGAGCCCGCCGTCGTCCCCCGCCGCCGCAAATCGGTCGTTCGCGAGTACGCGGAAGCGATCGCGATCGCGATCCTCCTCGCCCTCGTCATCCGGACCCTCATCGTGCAGGCCTTCACCATCCCCTCCGGCTCCATGATGGACACGCTGCTCGTGGGCGACTACATCCTGGTCAACAAGTTCCTCTACGGCCCCGAGCTGCCGCTCACGGACTACCGTCTGCCCGCGCTGCGCCATCCCGAGCGCGGCGACATCATCGTCTTCAAGTATCCCCAGGACGAGAAGCGCGACTTCATCAAGCGCATCGTGGCCCTTCCCGGCGAGCAGGTCCAGATCAAGGGCGCGACGGTCATCGTGAACGGCAGGCCCCTCGTGGAGCCGTACGTCAAGAAGGTCGATTCCCCTCTCGGCCACAGCGGCCAGCCTGCGTTCTGCGGCTATGCCTACGGGTGCGAGCCCACCGCGGTGCCCGCGGAGTCCTACTTCGTCATGGGCGACAACCGCGACAACTCGCAGGATTCGCGGTACTGGGGCTTCGTGAAACGGGACAAGATCAAAGGCAAGGCGTTCCTCATCTACTGGTCGTGGGACGGCGACAAGCACTGGCTGCGCTGGTGGCGTCTCGGCCGCTACGTCCCTTGACACCCGCGCGGGCCTTGACACCTGCGCGGGGGGCGCACGCGGCATCGCCCCTCGGCATCCTTCAGGACGCTCACCCGCGCTCCCCCAGCCTCGGGTTCTATCTTCACGTCCCCTTCTGTGCCAAGCGTTGCTACTACTGCAGCTTCAACACGGCGCCGATGGACGAGGGCGCGATGGAGCGGTACGTGCGCGCGGTGCGCCGCGAGCTGGAGCTGCTGGGGGAGCTGCCGTGGGCACGTGACGTCACGCTGTCGTCGGTCTTTCTCGGGGGCGGGACGCCGTCGTTACTGGAGGTGGAAGAGCTTCGCGCGATCCTCGACGAGCTGCGCGCGCGGTTCACGGTGGAGCGGGGGGCGGAGGTCACCGTGGAATGTAATCCGGAGAGCGTGGGGCGGGCCAAGCTCGAGGGATACCGCGCGGCGGGGGTGAACCGGATCAGCCTCGGCGTGCAGGCGCTGGACGACGCCATTCTGCCGCAGCTGGGACGGCTGCACAGCGCCGGTCAGGCGCGCGCGGCCTTCGACGCCGCGCGCGAAGCCGGGCACGACAACGTCAGCGTCGACGTGATGTATGGACTGCCGGGGCTCGACGTCGCCGGCTGGTCGCGCGCCGTGCAAGCAGTCCTCGACTGGCGACCCGATCACCTCTCGGCCTACGGACTCACGCTGGATGCGGGCAGCCTGTGGGGCGTCACCGGCGTGGCGGGGCTGCCGCCGGAAGGGGCGGTGGTGGAGCAATACTGGGCGCTTGCGCGCGCGGCCGCCGAGCGCGGCTTCGAGCACTACGAGATTTCGAACTACGCGCGGCCCGGCGTGCGCTCGCGCCACAACCTCACCTATTGGCGCGCCGCCGAATACCTCGCCGCCGGTCCCGGCGCGTGCGGCTTCATCGGCGCCACCCGCTACGGCAATACCAAGCCCGTCCCGCGCTACTGCGCCACCCTCGAAGCAGGCGCGCTGCCCATCGACACCTCCGAATCCCTCACCCCGCGCCAGCGCCTGGCCGAGCAGCTCATCCTCGGCCTACGCACCCACGACGGCATCCCCACGTCCCTCCTCGAACAACGCCTCGCCAATGACCCCAAGCTCCGCGATCGCACCACCACCTGGCGCGAAGCCGGCCTCCTCATCGACCGCCAAACCAACACCGCCCTCACCGAATCCGGCTTCCTGGTCTCCGACACCCTCTTCATCGAGCTGTTGTAAGAAACCGAGAACAAACCAGAACCACAGCACGCGGCGCCGCGCCGCTGCCCGCGCGGTGAGACTAGCCCCCATCGATCCGAAGTGGCGACCGAATCGACGCCGGCGCGAGGCGCGCAGCGAGCGCGGGCGGGTTGCGCTTCGGGGTGCCGGGACCCGTTTCCCACTCAACCAGGAACGCACGCGGCGTGTCGATGGAGCCCAGCCGCCCCGGGTCCGAATCGGCCACCATCCACGTGGTCGCCGGCACCCCGAGGCGCGACCCGCCCGCGCTCGCTGCGCGCCGGGTTGACGGCACCACGCCGAAAAGTTACAACAGATTAGATGGACGCTCGCGAACGTGACGTTCTGGTCGCCGTGATCCGGGAATACATCGACTCCGCCGAGCCCGTGGGTTCGCGCGTGCTGTCCAAGCGGCACTTCCCGGGACTGTCGCCCGCCACCATCCGGAACGCCATGGCCGACCTCGAGGAGATGGGCTTCCTCGTGCAGCCCCACACGAGCGCGGGGCGCGTGCCCACCGACAAGGCGTACCGGTTCTACGTGGAGTCGTTCCCGCCGCCCTCGAGCCCGCGCGCCGCCACCGACACCACGCTGCCCACCCGGCGCTCGGGCATCGACGGCTTCATGGAGCGCACGACCTCGCATCTGTCGTCGGTGACGAAGCTCACGGGGCTGCTCCTCGCCCCGCCCCTGCAGCACACCACGGTGGCGCGCATCGATCTCATCCCGCTCGAGAACGACCGCGCGCTCGCCGTCGTCATCACGGACGCGGGTTGGCTCACCGTCCGCGAAGTGACGGTCGATCCACCGCTCAACGGCGAGGAGGTGCGGGCCATCGGCCGCGAGCTCACCCGACACTTCCGCGACCGCACGGTGCAGGAGATCGTGAACATGGAGCGCGCGCCCAACGATCCGCTGGACGCCCTTCACACGCGGGCGCGCGCCGTCACGGAGCAGATCGTGGCGCTGCTCAGCGGCCGCACGCTCTACGTCAGCGGTGCCATCAACATGCTCGACCATCGCGAGTTCTGGGACATCGAGACCACGCGCGAGCTGCTGCGGACGTTCGAGCACAAGGAGCGCCTCGCGGAGCTGATGACCTCGCTCGCCGGCGACCCCGGCGTGCGCGTCCTCATCGGCGACGAGAATCCCGTCACCGCCATGCGCGAATGCACGCTCATCACCTCCACGTACACATACCGCGGGCAGGTCCTCGGCATCCTGGGTATCGTGGGGCCGCGACGGCTGCCATACCCGGAGGTCATCACGGTGGTCGACGAGACTGCCCGCCACGTCTCCGAGGCGCTCTCGCGGGTGCGGCAGGACCTCTACCTGCCCTCCTGAGGGGACGCCGCATCGCGGCTGCTATAATTCACGTCATGGACGATTCCCAGCCGCACGACACCGTCGCGTCCCCCGACGAGCCCCTCACGTCGTCGGCGGAGTGCGACGACCTCCGCCGGCAGCTCGACGATCGTCAGGACAAGCTGCTGCGCGCGCTCGCGGAGACGGAGAACGTGCGTAGGCGCGCGCAGCGCGACCGCGAGGAGTACGTCAAGTACGCGGCGGAGTCCCTGCTGAAGGATCTCGTGCCGGTGCTCGACAACCTCGATCGCGCCCTCGCCGCCGCCCGCGCGGGTGAGACCGCCGCGGGCGTGGTGGACGGCGTCGAGCTCATCCACCGCGAGCTGCTGCGCGTGCTGGAGCGGGCGGGGGTGACGCGCTACAGCGCCGTCGGCCAACGCTTCGATCCCACGCGCCACGAGGCGATCGCGCGCGTGATCAGTCCCAGCCAGCCCGCCGACACGGTCGTCGCCGAAACCGCCCCCGGCTACCTGCTGCACGGGCGCGTCCTACGTGCCGCCCTCGTGGCGGTGGCGGCCGCGCCCGACGAGGACGCCGCCTAGTGGCGTCTCGCGACTATTACGAGGTGCTCGGCGTGACCCGGGACGCCGACGACGGGCAAATCAAGAAGGCCTTCCGTGCCGCCGCCATGCAGTGCCACCCCGATCGTCATCCCGGCGACAAGAA
>JBKKCN010000663.1:0-6858 GCA_046712525.1 Candidatus Rokuibacteriota bacterium | reverse complement strand
TGAAGCCCAGCAGCCCCAGCGTGACCAGCGACACGAAGATCTCGTCCACCAGCATGAAGAGCCGGCCGTCCCACAGCATCTTGCCCAGCCCGTCGTTGGCGGCGATGAGCTCGGCCGCCACGATGGTGGTGAAGGAATTGGCCATGGCCAGCCGCATTCCGGTGAGGATGAAGGGCACGGTCGCCGGCAGCGCCACGTGCAGGAAGATCTGCGCGCGCGTGGCGCCCAGGGCTTCCGCCGCCCGGATCTTGTTGGGCGCGATGGCGGAGACGCCCGCCGCCGTGTTGATGATGACGATGAAGATCGTCGTGTAGATGATCAGGAAGATCTTGGAGCCCTCGCCGATCCCGAACCAGATCACGGCAACCGTAATCATGGCCACCGACGGGATGAAGCGCAAGAACTCCGTGTACGGCTCCAGCACCTTTCGCACGGGCCGGAACGAGCCCATGGCGAGCCCGATGGGAATGCCCAGCAGCGAGCCGGCGATGAACCCGGCCAGGATGCGCTGGGTGCTCGCCCAGAGGTGCTCGAAGAGGACGCCGCTGCGCACGAGCGCGACGCCCTTGCGGAACACGACCGCCGGCGGCGGGAACAGCACGGAGCTGACGAGGTAGAGCGAGGCGACGTGCCAGAGCACGAACAGGCTCGCGAAGCCCACCACGTAGCCGCCGTACACGCTCCACAGCCGGCGCATTGGGCTAGCGCGCATGGGCGAGGGACTTGGCGACTTCGTCGCGGATCATCTCGTAGACCTGCTTGTAGTACTGGAGGAACACGTCGTCGGTGCGGCTGCGCGCCCCGTGGAGGGCCACGTCGATTACGCCCTTCACCTGCGACCGGGGCCCGGCACGCATCACCCCGATGCGCGTGCCCAGCGTGACGGCCTCGTCGATGTCGTGCGTGATGAAGAGCACGGTGGTGCGGGTCGTTTGCCAGATGTTGGCCAGCTCCAGCTGCATCAGCATGCGGGTCTGGGCGTCCAGCGCGGCGAAGGGCTCGTCCATGAGCAGCATCGTCGGCTCGTTCACCAGCGCCCGCGCGATCTGGATGCGCTGCTTCATCCCACCCGACAGCTCGGCCGGATACTTCTGCTCCTGGCCCGTGAGCCCGACCAGCTCCAGGTGGCGCAGGGCGCGCGCGCGCCGCTCGGCCTTGGCCATGCCCCGCATGCGCAGCCCGAACTCGACGTTCTCGACGGCGGTGAGCCAGCCGTAGAGCGAGTCGTCGCCCTGAAAGACCACGCCGCGATCGCGGCTGGCGCCCGTCACCGGACGGCCGTCCATGAGGATCCGCCCCGCCGTCGGGGCCTCGAAGCCCGCCAGCATCTTGAGGACGGTCGTCTTGCCGCACCCGCTGGGGCCGAGCAGGCAGAAGAACTCCCCCGCCTCGATCTCCGCCTCGAAGTGCTCGACCGCCGGGTAGTCCACGCCCTGCAACGACCGGTAGGTCTTCTGCACGTCGTGGAACGACACCAGCGGCATGGGCAACACCTTAGGCGAAGTGGCAGGCGACCGCACGTCCGTCGAGGCACGGGGAACAACCAGGGCGAGTGCTAGAGTACGGCGATCGTCATGACCCTGGTGACGCTGGTCAGCTTCGACATCGACGGGACGCTGGAGGTCGGCGAGCCACCGGGCGTCGTGCCGGTGGAGCTCGTGCGCGTGGCCCAGCGCCTCGGGTACCTGGTCGGCTCGTGCTCGGACCGGCCGATCTCCTACCAGCAGGCGCTCTGGGAGCGGCTCGAGATCGCCATCGACTTTACGGCGCTCAAGCACAGGCTGGCCGACGTGAAGGCGCGCTTCGCCGCCACCGCGTACTACCACATCGGCGACACCGACACTGACGCGCGCTACGCGCTGGAGGCCGGCTTCCGATTCCTCCAGGCCGACGCCGCCGCCAGCCCCGCGTGGATGACCGAGCTGTTTGGCGGCTGAGCGAGTATGCGGCGGGCGTCAGCAACCGAGCGCGCGCACGACGGCGTCCACGTCGGCTTCGGTGTTGTGGAGATGGAAGGACAGCCGGACGGCGCCGGCGCGGACGGAGGCCGTGATGTCGGCGGCCCGCAGCCGGTCCAGCGCACCGTCAGCGGCCACGGTCACGATGGCGGAATCGGCGGGCGAAACACCGAGCCGTCCGCGCAATGCGTTGGCGAGGGCGACGTCGTGCCGATGCCGCCGACCCGAATCGTCCGCTCCGTGGGTTGCATGGGCGGTATTATGCCTGCCCCGAGCCGATCAAAGTCACACCCTCACTTCCCCGGCTCGCGCGGATCCACAGCGTCGGGAAAGCACTCGTAGGAAATGATCACCGTGTCCCCGAACTCCATAGCATCTTGAGGACGGTCGTCTTCGACTCAGGCTGAGCGAACGGCGGACGTCCGATCGGATCGTCCTGCGGCGAATCGATCGATCATCGGGGAAGGAACAGGCTCTTGGCGATCATGCCGTGCACGCCCTGGCGCATGTCCACGACCTGGGTGACCGCGAAGTCGGCGGCCACGGAGATCAGCGAATAGGCGTCGTCGCGGCTCAATCCGTGGCGGGTGACCACGAGGTCGAGCAGGGCGCGGGCCGCCGCCTTCATGGCGCGGTTCAGGTCCTCGTCGAAGCCGTGGGTGATCCAGTGCGTAGGCGTCTCGAGCACCGGTCCGGGGACGGGAAAGTCCTTGCGGACGCGCAGCTCAACGAGCACGCTCGCCGAGGCCTCGATCGCCGTGCCCGAGAGCTCGGCGTCACCCTCGGCCATGTGGGGATCGCCGAGATAGCAGAGCGCGCCCGGATGGAAGACGGGGTAGTACATGGCCGCACCCGGGCCAAAGCGCCAGTTGTCGACGTTCCCGCCGAATGCACCGGGTGGGATGCTGTTGATCCGCCCGGCCTCTCGCGGCGCGACGCCGCCCACACCCAGATGCGGCCGGAGCGGGACCACCACGTTCGGGAGCGCCGGTCGGCGCGCGGCCTCGTCCGGGGGGATGACGATGCCCGGCTGCTCGTAGCGCGGCGTGGTCGTGTAGTCGAACGCAAACGCGGCGCGAGCCAGACCGGTCGCGATGTCGATGTGATAGATCGTGATGCGCTCCTTGCCGAAGTCCTCGTAGAGGTAGCCCCACCAGGCCGCGATGTTTGTCCCGTAGGGTAGACGCGGCTCCATGGCGAGCAGCCGAACCTCGAGGGTATCGCCGGGCTCCGCCTCTGCCACGCGGATGGGCCCCGTCATGATGTGCACGCCGGGGCCGCGCTCGGCCATCGGGATGCCGCGGTACACCGCCTCCACGCCGCCGTCCATCAGGAGATCGGGGGCGTCCCCAGCCTGATGGGTGAGCGTCTCGACGCGGACGAGGTCGCCTGAGCGCACCTCGAGCACGGGCGGGCGAGAGCTGTCGAAAAAACCCCAGAAGCACGTGTCGGGCGTGGCACGTAGCTCGTGGCAGACAGGCGGACGCGGGCTCCAGTGGGCGGACATGCGATCTTGGATTCCGTCTCGCTAAGCTCGCGGGACAGTACCGCCGACCGTGTCCCGAGTCAATCGACGTTCTGATACTATCGGGCGCGCTCCGGATGGGATGACGCGATGGAAAGGAGGCCCCCGTGCGCCAGGTAGTCGCGACCGGCCTGCCTCCGGAGCCCGCGCCCTTCTCCCACGCCGTCATTGCGAATGGTGTCGTCTTCACCGCCCATCTGCCCATCCGGCCCGACGGAACAGCGGAGACCGGCAGCGCGACCGCGCAGGCGGAACTGGCGCTGTCCAATCTCGAGCGCGCCGTCGAGGCCGCCGGCAGCACCCTGGACGACGTGGCCCAGGTGATTCTCTTCATCACCCGCATCGAGGACAAGCCGGCGATCGACGAGGTCTACGCGCGCTACTTCCGGCCGCCGTATCCGTCGAGGGCGTGCGTGGTGGTGCAGGCGCTGGTGGTTCCGGGCACCCGGATCGAGGTGCTCGCTTACGCCGCGATGCCGCGGTAGCGCCGACGTGGGCACCGTCTCATTCACCCCAACGCAGGAGGCTCTCCATGCAGCGACGAAGATTCCTCGTAAAGGCTGGCGGCACGCTCGTGGCCGCCGGCGCAGCGGCCGTCGTCGACGCCCCCAACGTGATCGCCCAGCCGCGGGTCCAGTGGCGGATGCCTACCATGTGGCCGCCGGCCCTCGACATCCTGCAGGGCAACGCGCAGAAGTTCGCCCGGATCGTGGACGAGTTGACGGGCGGGCGCCTCAAGATCCAGGTCTTCGCGGGCGGAGAGCTGATGCCCGCCTCCGGCATCTTCGATGCGTGCCTCCAGGGCACCGTGGAGGCGTTCAACGGCGCCGCGTACTACTGGGCGGGCAAGGAGAACGCGCTGCAATGGTTCACGTCCGTGCCCTTCGGGCTCAACACGCAGGGGTACACGGCGTGGTACCAGCATGGTGAAGGCCTCGCGCTGTGGGAAGAAGCGTACGCGCCCTTCGGCCTCGTGCCGCGGCCCGGCCAGTCGACGAATCCACAGATGGGCGGGTGGTTCCGGAAGAAGATCAACACCCTCGACGATCTCAAGGGTCTCAAGGTCCGCATTCCTGGCCTGGCGGGCAAGGTGTACGCGAAGGCGGGCGCGGCCGTGGTGCTCCTGCCGCCCGGCGAGATCTACACGGCGCTCGAGCGCGGCACGCTCGACGCCGCCGAGTTCATCGGGCCGCACGACGACCTCAAGCTGGGCTTCCAGAACGCGGCTCGCTACTACTACTACCCGGGCTGGCAAGAGGCCACGTCGATCGCGGAGTTCAGCTTCAACAAGAAAGCCTACGACGGCCTGCCCGCCGACCACCGGCGCGCGCTCGACTATGCCGCGTCCGTGATTCTCGCCACCTCCGACGCGGAGTACTTCGTCAAGAACGCGATCGGCCTCCAGCGCCTGACCACGGAATTCAAGACCAAGGTGGAGCTGATCAAGTTCCCCGACGCCCTGCTCGACGGGGTGCGCAAGGTCTCCGCTCAGGTGATGCAGGAGGAGGCCGACAAGAGTGCCCTGGCCAAGAAGGTGGCGGCCGCGTACGCGAAGTTCTTCAGCGCGACCTCCGAGTGGGCCAAGGTCGAGGGCGCGTACTACAGCACGCTGAGCAGCTGATCGCACAACGCGGGGGATGGACGCCGCCGTCCGTCCCCCGACGCTCTGGAGGATCCGGGATGCGCGAGCTGGCGCGGAGAATCGATCGCTTCCAGGAATGGTTCGGGCGGGGCGTGTCGTGGCTGTCGCTGGCCATGGTCCTCGTCGTCTTCGGTGACGTCATCTCGCGCTACGTGTTCCGGAGGACGCACGGGGGAATCCAGGAGCTCGAGTGGTACCTCTTCGGCACGCTGTACCTGCTCGCGGCCGGCTACACGCTCCTCCACGACGAGCACGTCCGCGTCGACATCATGTACTCGAAGCTGTCACCGCGGGGCCGGGCGCGGCTCGATTTCGTCCTCTTCTGGGTGTTCTTCTTTCCCTCCTGCCTGCTCGTCATCTACACGGCGTGGCCCTTCGTGCGGTCGTCGTGGTCGGTGTGGGAAGGATCGCCCGATCCGGGCGGACTCCCGCTCCGCTGGCTGCTCAAGTCCATGATCATCGTGGGCTTCGTCCTGCTGCTGCTCCAGGGAATCTCGCAGACCATCAAGTCGTTCTACGTGGCGATGGGCTGGGAGTCGCCGGCGCCGGCGCAAGCGGAGGTCCACTGATCGATGGGCGACCTGCCGCTCGACCAGATCCTCGCCGGCTTCATGTTCGCCGGAATGATCGGGTTCCTCTTCCTGGGCTTCCCCGTCGCCTTCAGCCTCACCTTCACCGGGCTTCTCTTCGGCGGGCTCGGCGTCGCCTTCGGCTTTCTCCGGCCCGACTTCATGAACATCCTGCCCATCCGGATCTGGGGCACGATGACGAACTTCACGCTGCTCGCCGTGCCTCTCTTCGTCTTCATGGGCGTCGCCCTCGAGAAATCCGGCATCGCCGAGGAGCTGCTCGAGACCATGGCCCTGCTCTTCGGGCACCTGCGCGGCGGGATCGCCATCTCCGTGGTGCTCGTCGGGGCCATCCTGGCCGCGTCGACGGGTATCGTCGGGGCGAGCGTCATCACCATGGGGATGATCTCGCTCCCCACCATGCTCCGTCGCGGCTACGACAAGGAGCTCACCTGCGGGACGATCTGCGCCTCCGGCACCCTGGGGCAGATCATCCCGCCCAGCATCATCCTGATCCTGATGGGAGACATCATGGGCGTGTCGGTGGGGGATCTCTACATCGGCGCCGTCGTGCCGGGCCTCCTCCTGGTCGCGCTCTACGTCCTCTACATCGCCGGCATCTCGTGGTGGAATCCCCGGCTCGCCCCCGCGGTCGACGCCGCGGAGATCGCCGCCTTCCGGGCGGACGCGATCAAGCGCGTCGGCCTCGCCCTGTTGCCCGCCTTCGCGCTGATCGTGGGCGTGCTGGGGTCGATCTTCGCCGGCGTCGCCTCGGCGACGGAGGCGGCGTCCGTGGGCGCCGCGGGCGGGCTGATCCTGACCATGCTCAAGGGCCGCTTCTCCATGGAGATGCTTCGGAGCGTCATGCAGGTCACGACGCGCATCACCAGCCTCGGCTTCATCATCCTGGTGGGCGCCAACTGCTTCGGCCTCGTGTTCCGCGGCCTGAACGGCGACCACCTCGTCCAGGACTTCCTCAAGTCTCTCCCCTTCGGCCGCTACGGCGTGCTCGCCCTGGTCATGTTCGTCATCTTCCTGCTCGGGTTCTTCATCGACTACTACGAGATCTGCTTCATCCACGTGCCGATCCTGGTGCCCGTGCTCGTGCAGCACTTCGGCTTCGATCCCCTGTGGCTCGCCATTGCCATCAGCGTGAACCTCCAG
>JBKKCN010000662.1:0-6129 GCA_046712525.1 Candidatus Rokuibacteriota bacterium | reverse complement strand
GCGACGGCCGCGAACAGCCCCGCCTGCGCGGCGCCCATCTTGAGCACGTCACCCATCAGCACCGGGTGCGCCGGCATCTGGATCCAGATGCCGGTGCCGAACACGCATGCCGCGATCATGAGTCGCCGAAAGGCACGATCGTCGCGCAGCGCGGCCCACGCCGAGCCCACGCCCGTCGCGCACACCGGAGCCGACGCGGGGGCGTCGGGCACGGGCAGGCGCAGCTGCTGGAGGCTGGCCGCCATGCCGAGCACGGCCGCCGCCACGAACGCCCAGCGATAACTGATGACGCCGATGAGCGTGCCGCTGCCGAGGAGCAGGATGATCGCGGGCACCGCGCCCACAGAGCGCACCATGCCGAGGGCACGGCCGCGCTCGTCCCGGGGATAGATGTGCTCCACGAGCATCGCGGAGGCGGGCGCGGCCATCGTGTGAATGAAGTTGGCAAGCACGAGGATCGCCACCATCTGCCAGGCGGACTCCACGAAGGGCACGAGCAGGAAGAGGCTGCGACCGAAGAAGCCGGCCCACACCACGTACGGCAGCGGCCGCCGTCCCTCGACGAGGCGCGCCCACAGCAGCGAGGAGAGCATGAAGGCCGCGCCCGCGGAGGCCATCACCGCCAGCTGCAGCGGCGTGGCGCCCAGCTCCGTGCGGAGCATGAGACCGGTGAACGGTGCCGTGAGCGACGCGAAACCGGTCAGGAGCAGCGTGACGACGAGATCAACGCGGAGCACGCGGCGGACTTCGGGACTGAACTGATCGAGCGGCGACAAGCGGTCGACTCCTCCGTGTAGTTTTTTCGCCGGGAAGCCTCGCCGGCCGAGGAGACAAGGGCAAGTCGCATTCCATATTCCGACGGCTCGGCACACGAGGGAATTCAACTGGTTGAGCTTGGCGACAGCGGCTGCGGGTGTCCGCCGGTGTCACACGCCGCGTCGGCGGTGCGACACTGTGGCAAAGGGGCGGGATCGTCAGGCGTGAGCGATGGCGGGCCGCTGCACCTCGTCGAGCTCGCTGAACCACCGGATCCGCTCGCGCAGCCGCACGACGTCGCCGATGACGATGACGGCCGGCGGCGCCACATCCGCCGCCCGGTCGGCGATGTCGTCGAGGCGGCCGGTGAGCGTGACTTGCGAGGCGGTCGTCGCCGCGCGCACGACGGCGACGGGAGTGGAGGACGCGCGCCCGTGCGCGATGAGCGTGCGCGCGATCTGCGGCAGCGCGGCCAGCCCCATGAGGACGACGAGCGTCTCGGTGGGCGCGGACAACCGCCGCCAGTCCACCGCGGTGCCATAGCACGCCTCGTGACCGGTGACGACGGTGAATGACGACGCCAGCCCGCGGTGCGTGAGGGGAATGCCGGCGTAGGCCGGCGCCGCCACCGCCGAGCTCACGCCGGGCACGATCTCGAAGGCCACGCCCGCCGCCGCCAGCGCCTCCGCTTCCTCGCTGCCGCGGCCGAAGACGAAGGGATCCCCGCCCTTGAGCCGCACCACGCGGCGCCCGCGCTGTGCATGGTGGACGAGGATGGCGTTGATCTGCTCCTGCGGCAGCGCATGATCGCCGCTCGCCTTGCCCGCGTACACGCGCCGCGCGGTGGGCGCCTCGTCGAGAAGGCGCGGATCCACGAGCCGGTCGTAGACGATGACGTCGGCATCGCGCAGGAGCGCGAGGCCGCGCACCGTCATCAGGCCGGGATCGCCCGGGCCGGCACCCACGAGCGCGACGTGGCCCGCGCGCTTCACGCCCGCCCCCAGCCGTTCGAGCAGACGCCGGCGTGCCTCCGCCACCTGACCGGTGGCGGCGAGCCGGCGCACCTCACTGTCGAGCGCGCGCACCCACGTCTGGGCGTCCGGGGCATGACGGCGCGCCCGCAGCGAGCGCCGCACGTCGCCCGCGACGTCTGCGAGCGCCGCGTAGCCGGCGGGCACGCACGCTTCGATCTCCTCGCGCACGACGCGCGCGAGGGCGGGGCTCGCGCCTCCCGTGCTCACGGCCACCGTGAGCGCACCGCGACGCAGGACCGAGGGCAGGATGAAATCACAATGGGTTGGATCGTCGGCGGCGTTCACCCACACCCCGAGGCGCCGGCCCTCGGCGGCGACGGCGGCGTTGATGGCGCCGTCGTCCGTGGCCGCGAAGGCGAGCGCGAAGCCGTCGAGATCGCCCGGCACGTAGCCGCGCACCACGTGCTCGAGGCGGCGCTCGGCCGCCAGTACGGCCAGCGCCGGCGTGACGGCGGGACTGATGACGGTCACGGTGGCGGCGGCGGCGAGCAAGCCGTCGACCTTGCGCGTGGCCACGTCCCCGCCCCCGAGCACGAGGCAGCGCCGGCCCGCGAGCTCGACGAAGAGCGGGAAGAGACTCATGTCAGCCGTCCACGCCGGCGGGTACGAGCCCGCCCGCTGCATCCCGGGCGACGGCAGGAATGTCGTCGCCCGCGAGGAGCGCGCGAAGCTCCTCGTCGCTGTGGCGCGCGGCGAAGGCGCGGAAGTTCTCCTGCTCGTGCCGCGCGGCGAGATACCCCCGCAGCAGCCGCTCGAGCGCCGTCGCCACCTCGCGGGCGGGCAGGCGCAGGCCCACGGGACGCGCCGTCGCCTGGTGCTTGCCAACGGCGCCGCCCACGCAGAAATAGTACGCATCGACGAGCTCGCCGTTCACTTTCTGCTTCTTGCCTTCGAGGCCGATGTCGGCGATCCAGTGCTGGCCGCAGGAATTCGGGCACCCGGTGACGTGGATCTTCAGATGCTGCTCGAAGCCGGGTAGTCGTCCCTCGAGGTCCTCGACGAGGCGCAGCGCAAAGGCCTTCGTCTCCGTGAGCGCCAGCTTGCAGAACTCCGTGCCCGTGCACGCGATGGTGCCGCGGCGGAAGGGCGAGCCGCCCAGGTGGAGGCCCGACTCCTGCAGCAGGCGCACGAGCCCCGCCGTGTGCTCGCGGCGCACGCCGGGAATGACGAGATTCTGCATGTTCGTCGCGCGCATCTCGCCCGAGCCGAAGCGCTCCGCCGCCTCCGCCACCGCGAGCATCTCGCCGGGCGTCATCCGGCCGCGCGGCACCGTGATGCCGGCGTAGACGAGCCCGGGCTGGCGCTGGGGATGCAGCCCCACGTGATCGCGATAGATGTCGTCCGGCGCCTCTTCCCGCGGCGCGCGGTCAAGCGTGAAGCCGACGCGCGCCTGCAGCGCATCGCGGAACCGCTCCGCCGTCCAGCCGTGCTGCAGGAAAAGAAACTTCAGCCGCGCCTTCTCGCGATGCTGCCGGAGCACGTCGGAGTCGCGGAAGATCTCGGCCACCGCACGCACGACAGGCACCACCTCGTGTCCGCGCAGGAACACGTCCAGGGGCAGCGCCAGGTGCGGATCGGTGGCGAGACCGCCGCCCACGCGCACGCTGTAGCCGATCTCCCCGGACGCCGGATGGCGCCGTGCGGTCACGCCCACGTCGTTGATCTCCGGATAGGTGCACCACACCCGGCAGCCCGTGATGGAGACTTTGAACTTGCGCGGCAGGTTGTAGAAGTCGGCGTTGCCATTGAGCAGTCGCGTGGCCTCGAGCACCAGCGGCGAGGCGTCCACGATCTCGTCGGCATCGACGCCGGCGAGAGGGCAGCCGGTGACGTTGCGCACCACGTCGCCGCACGCGCCCAGGCTCGTGAGACCGGTGCGCCACAGCGTCTGCACGACCTCGGGCAGCGCCTCGATGGTCACCCAGTGCAGCTGGATGTTTTGCCGCACCGTCACGTCCGCGATCGAGCGCGCGTGGCGCTCGCTGAGGTCCGCGAGCGCGCGTAACTGGTGCGCGGCGAGGGCGCCGTTGGGGATGCGCACGCGCAGCATGAGATACCGGCTCGCCTTGCCCTCGCCGCCGGTGCCGCCCACCGCGCCCACGCCGTCGCCCTGGGCGTAGATGCCCCACCAGCGGAAGTAGGTCCACCATTCGGGCGGGATGCTGTCCCACCCCTCGCGCGCGAAGCGCTCGATCTCGGCGTACGCTTCCCACGGGTTCAGCTCGCGCTTGAGCCGCTCCGCGCGCTGCGCCTTCGTTTGCTTCACGTCGTCCTTCACGTCGCTCTTCACGTCCGCCATCAACGTCTCCCGACACACGAAAAGCCGGGGCGGTGTCCACCGCTCCCGGCTTTCGTCTTGGACTGCGACTTTCGCCTCAGCGACCCGAGGTCATCCCACGTAGCGCAGGGGAACCTCCAGCCACGACTTGCACCGCGAACACTTCGCGCTCACCCGCCCCGTCGGCCGATCCACGCGCAGGATCGCGTTGTGGATCACCACCTCTTCGGCCGACGCAACCACGACCTTGCTCTTGCAGACGGGACACCGGTTCGCTGCCGCCTCTGTCGTCGGCTCCATGCGAATAGACGGAATATCACATTCTTGATCGAAGTTGTCAAGAATATCAGTAAAGGGCTGCCGCTACAGTGCCACTCCGGGGTCGCCACTCGCCACCTTGACTTGCCCGCGGCGGACGCCGATGATCGCGCCGGGAGGCGCGCCATGACTGGAATGAGCACGTTCCGCACCGAGCTGGAGCAGGCCGTCAACTCGCGGCACAGCCGCATGAATCCGTTCACCGAGAAGTGGGTCAGCGGCGAGCTGACCCGCACCGAGCTCGGGCAGTGGGTGTGCCAGCACTACCAGTATGTCGGGCAGTTCTCGCAGTGGTGCGCAGCCGTCTACGCCGGCTGCCCGGATCCCGACGCGCGCGATTTCCTGCTCGAGAACATCATCGAGGAGGAGAGCGGCGTGAAGCACGTCGATCTCCTGATCCGCTTCGGCGAGGCGTGCGGCGTCAGCCGGCAGCAGATCCTCACCGCGCGCCAGCTGCCCACCACGCGCGCGCTCACCGCGTGGTGCTACGAGACCTCCCGCGCGCGCTTCCACATCGCGGCGGCGGGCCTCCTCGTCGGCCTCGAGTCGCAGGTCCCCGGCATCTACAGGCGGAACCTGCCCCCGCTCAAGCAGCACTACGGCTTCACCGACCACGAGGTGGAATTCTTCGCGATCCACATCGAGGCGGACGAGGTCCACGGCGAGCGCGGCTACCAGATCGTCGAGCGCCACTCGACGACGCCCGAGCGGCGCGCGGAGGCGCTCGAGCAGGTGCGCCAGGCCACCGAGATGCGCTGGCAGTACATGAGCGGGCTCCATCGCGCCTACGTCCTCAAGGAGGACATGTGAGCGGGCCGCGTCCGTGAAGGTCATCCGGGCGGCCGCCGTGGCGGACGTGACGCCGGGCACACCACATCTCGTGGAGACCGAGGGCGCGCGGCTCGTGCTCGTGCGCATCGGCGACGACGTCCACGCCCTCGGCGACACGTGCTCGCACAAAGGCGGCCCCCTCAGCGGCGGCAAGCTCTCCGGTACGCGACTGGCGTGCCCGTGGCACGGCTGGATGTACGACGTCTGCACCGGCCAGTGCTTGTTCCCAGGGCGCGGCGCCGCCGTTCCGTCGTACCCCGTGCGCGTCGAAGAGGACGTGGTCTTGGTCGAGGTACCGTCGAATCCATGACCCTCGACGAGGCACGGGCGTGCATCGCGCGCGGCATAAAGGAAGCGGAGCGGCTCGGCTTCAAGGTGGCGGTGGCGGTCGTCGATGACGCCGGGCACCTCATGGCGTGCGAGCGGATGGACGGCGCGCTCTGGGTCACCCCCGAGATCGCGCGCGCCAAGGCGAACACGGCCGCCGGCTTCCACGCGAGCACGCTGGAGCTCGAGGAACGGTTCACCAAGCGCATGCTCTTCGCGGCGAACGTCGCCACGCTCAGCGGCTACGAGTTCGTCTTCGGCAAGGGCGGCGTCCCCGTCGTCGTGGAGGGCCGGATCGTCGGTGCCGTGGGCGTGAGCGGCGCCGTGCCCGCGGACAACGACCACTCGATCGCCGACGCCGCCGCCGGCCATCCCACCCTTCCGAAGGCGCACTGACCCGCTCTATTTCTCGATCAGATACTGAGCCTCCACGGTCACCTCGACCTCGAGCTGTCCCGGTTCCACGGGGCCGGGTGCGTTGAGCGTGTACCGCGCTTGCTGCATGACGGGCCGCACGCCGCCGCCTTCGCCGAGCAGCACGAGCTCGCCGAGGCGAACGCCGGCGGCGGCCGCCATCTGGGACGC
>JBKKCN010000661.1:0-5507 GCA_046712525.1 Candidatus Rokuibacteriota bacterium | reverse complement strand
GCTCTCGGCGGTGCGTTCGGCCATCCCGGGCTCGATGTCGCGGTCCGACTGCCGGTTCGTTCGTCGCTTGGCCATGATCGATCCTCCGGTGTTTCAGCCTCGCAAAGCACGTGCCACCGATTCTCGTCACTGCGCAGCCATCATGCGCGCTGCCACCCAGCCTTTGATTGCGGCTGCCACTACTACGAGGCGCGGCGTGCTCGCGCACCTGTTCGCCGCGGATGTCGGTGACTCCGGTGCAACCGGATTGCCTGCGAGCTCCGGAATGAAGTCAGGCTGCGCGCGCGGCGGGGCGGGTGGAGACGAGCCAGCAGGAGAGGTGGTGGACGGCGCCGTTGTGGCTGACGGAATCCCGGGCGCGGACGACACTGAAGCAGACGCTGCAGTGACCGGAGAACTCAGGAACGGCTTTGTCCTTCCGCTTCTCGCGCGGCGGCGGCATGCGTGGGAGGGCTGCATCCCGCGTGCCGAGGACCGATGGGTTTACGGCGACGATCCCGAGTGCTCCTTCAGCGCGGCGTGCAGGAGCTGGAGGGCGGCCGCGGTAAAGGCCCACATGTTCCGTTCGCGATCGCCGTGGCCGGTCTCCAGCGTGACGACGCGCTCGTTGGGGCCCGCCACGGCGATGCACGCATGGCCCGCGGCGTCGCCGTAGCGGTTGCCCGTGGGGCCGCTGGCGCCGGTCTCCGCCAGTCCCCACGTGGTGCCAAGGAGCCGGCGGATGGTGCGCGCCTTCAGCACCGCGTACGCCTCGGTGCTCGAGCGGATTCCTTTCACGGCGTCGTCGGGCACCTGCAGCAGCGCTCGGCGCGCCGCCTGCGTATAGATGACGCCGCCGCCCACGAAGTATGCCGACGCGCCGGGCACCGCGAGCAGGGCGGCCGAGATCAATCCACCCGCCGACGATTCGGACACGGCGACCGTCTCCTTGCGCGTCTTGAGGAGCGCGCCCACCGTGGCCGCCATCGGGGTCAGCTCGTGCATCGCGACATCAGGCCTTGAGGGTGAACTTCTGGAAGGTGTGGCAGTCCGCGGGCGCGTGGCCGCGGCTCACCGCGAACGTCCACGTCACCTCGCCCACGTAAATGTCGCGCTTCGAGTCGACGGCGAGACCGTGTGGCGCCGCGAAGCTCCCGGGGGCGCAGGCGTCGGCGCTGCCCCAGCGCGCGAGCACGCGGCCGTCCGTGTCGTAGACGCTCACGCGACCGTAGCGCGGCGCTTGAATGGGACCGTGCCGGCCCGACGTCGATCCCGTGTGCCACCACAGCTCCGAGACGTAGGCGCGGCCCTGCGCGTCGAACACGAGATGGGTCGGCCGCTGGGTGTCCGTCCATTCGCTGAGGTATTCGCCGTCAGGGCTGAAGATCTGGATGCGGTCGTTCTCGCGATCGCATACGAAGACGCGTCCATCCGCCGCCGTCGCGATGCCATGCGGCAGGTAGAATTCTCCCGGGCCCTGGCCCGGCACGCCCCAGGAGTGCTTGAGCTCCCCCGTCGGAGAAAAACGGTGCACCCGGCAGTTGCCGTAACCGTCGGACACGTAGAGATCGCCTCTCGGCCCCACGGCCAGATTGGTGGGCCGATTGAAAGGACCGGCGGGCCGGGTGGCGGTGCGCGTGTTCTGTCCGTCGTACCCCGTGTCGGAGGGCGTGTTCATCGTGCCCAGCGTCAGGAGGAGCTTGCCCTCCGGCGTGAATTTCCGCACCGTGTGGTTGCCGTCGTCGGTGCAGTACACCATGCCGTCCGGCGCGATCGTGATGCCGTGTGTGCGGTACGTGAACTGTCCTTCACCCCAGGAGCGCAGGAACGAGCCCTTGCGGTCGTAGATCATGATGGGGTGATCGCCGCGGCAGATGAGGAAGACGCGGTCGTCGCCGTCCACCGCGACCCCCGCCACGTCCCGATGCTCGTATCCGGCCGGCAACTGCTCCCACTCTTCGACGACGTCGTACGTCAGCGCGCGTGCTTGCACGATGGCCATCCTTTCCGCGCGGCACCACGGGCGCCGCGCGCGCGCCGACTATGGAAGTAACTCGTGCGTGAGTCAAGGGGAGTGGAGTGCGAGTGGGTTAGGCGTCGGCGATGGGGAGGCTGACCACGAAGGTGCTGCCTTTGCCGGGCTCGCTGAAGGCCTCCAGGGTGCCCTCGTGTTTTCGCACGATGCCGGCGCTGACGGCGAGGCCGAGGCCCGTGCCTTGGCCTTCCGGTTTCGTGGTGTAGAAGGGCTCGAACACGCGGGCGAGCTGCTCGCTGGTCATGCCGATGCCGGTGTCCGAGACGGTGACGCTCAGACACGGGATCCCGGCCGCGGTTCGCACTTCGGTGCGGAGGAGGACGCTGCCGCCGTCGGGCATGGCATCCACCGCGTTGGTGAGCAGGTTGACGAAGACCTGCGTGAGCTGATCGCGATCGCCCGTGACCGACGGGACGGGGCCGATGACGTCGGCGTTGGCCACGATGCGGCGGCCGGAGAGCCGGCCGCCCACGAGCTGCAGCGAGCGCTCCAGCACTTCTCTGATATCCAGCGGTCCCACGGAGGGTTCCCGACGCCGGGCGAAATCGAGAAGATCGCGAATGATCTTCGCGGCGCGATGGGCCTGCTCCACGATGGCATCGAGCCGCGCCCGGGCTCCCGGCACGCCCGCGAGCTCTCGGCCGGCGAGTCCCGCGTAGCCCATGATCACCATGAGCGGATTGTTCACCTCGTGGGCGACGCTGGAGGCCAGTTCTCCAATGGCGGCGAGCTTCGCGGACTGCAGGAGCTGATCCTGCGTTGCTTGCAGCTCTTCCATGCGCCGTCGCAGCGCGTCGTACAGCCGCGCGTTCTTGAGGGCAATCGACGTGTTGCCCGCGAGCGCCTCCAGCAGGTCGATCTCATCGCGATCGAAGCCGTCGCCGGAGCGCTTCTCGCCCACGATCAGCACGGCCTCGAGCCGTCCCTCTTCGAGGATGGGCAGGACGACCGCCACGTGCACGGCTTCGAGGACCCGTGCCGCAGCAGCATGCGGCGCGCCGCGGGTCCTTCCGCGGCGGGTCTCCTCCTCGACGACCACGGGCGCGCGTCGGGCGCGGAGCCAGTGCACGAGATTGTCATCGAGCGCATCCTCGGTGAGGCCGTCCACGTCGTCGTCGGGCGCCACGCGCCGCTCGAAGAGCGGGTACGTCTCTCCTTCGGGGTCTCGAACATAGAGGCTCGCGTGGCGTACGGGGACATCGCTGACGAGACCGCCGGTGAGCGAGGCCCCCAGTCGCCGGAGATCCATGACCGCCGGCATGTTCTTGCCGAGCCGCACCAGGGCATCGCGGACCCCGTGCTCGCGATGAAAGATCAGACGCTCGAGGAGGCGTTCGAGCTTGCGCAAGAGCGGCATGGCAACGGCGATAGCGGCCACGGCGATAAGGGAGGTTCCGAGGCTGCCCAGCGGCGGTGAGCCGGCCCCGAAGGCCGCGGTCAGGTACACGGCGGCGAAGACGAGCGGAGCCAGCGCCAGGCTCGTCAGACCGTAGAGGACCGCGCGCCGGACCACCACACCGATGTCCATGAGGCGATAGCGCACCACGGCGACGCCGAGCGCCAGCGCGAAGAGCGCGTTGGCCGGGATCCCGATGGGATAGAGATGTTGCCAGCCCAGGGTGAAGCGGGCGAAGTCCACGAGACCGCCCACCAGGCTCACGATGACGCCGGCGACGATCCAGCGGGCGCGCGTGCGATGGAATCCGGGTCGCGCACGATGCAGGGCGCGCACCAGGCGCGCCAGTCCGAGCAGGAAATAGCCGTACACGTACGCGAGGAAGGGCGCGTACACGGGACCGGCGACGGGCGCGTAGCCCCATTCGGTGGCGTGCACGCCGGACATGAACCACGCGCTCGGGATGGCCACGATGAAGAGCGCGGCCAACGCGTAGGCGACGATGAGCGATGCGCGGCGCGCGGAAAGATTCAGGAAGGCGAGGACGTAGTGATAGAAGAGCGCCGGCAAGAGGGCGACGGCGACGTGGAGGAGTCGCTCCCACTGCAGCGCGAAGGCGGGATCGACGCTGGAGCGCAGCCCGAAGACAGCGATGTTCCAGAGCGCCAGCGCGGAGGCGACCGCCGAGAAGGTTCGGGTGCTGCGATGGCTGCGGTCAGAGGCGAGCGCGGCCGCGAGAAGCACGACGTTGAGCGCGAGCGCCAGCAGGGGTAGCAGGCGGTGCACCGCCTGCGCCGTCACGCCTCCAGCGCCCCCGAGGGCCACAGCGTGATGCGCTCGATGCCGTCACGCTCGCGCTGCGCTGCCATCTCCTCGCGCAGGATACCGTACACGAGCAGGTCCCAGCGGCGTCCATCGTAGTCGCGCGCCTGGCGCAGAGAGCCTTCGCGCACGAACCCGTTACGTTTGAGCGCGTTGATGCTCAACACGTTGTACTCGTACACCTTGGCTTCGACTCGTTGCAGGTCGAGCACATCCATCGCATACGATAACAGCAGTCGTGACGCTGCGATGCCCCAGCCTCGGCGCAGGGCGCGAACATCGGCGACTGCCGTCTCGAGGAAGCCAAACCGTTCCACGAGGTTCATCTGATAGAGCCGCACGAAGCCGACCGGACGTCCCGTCTCCGCGGGGACGATGAGGACGGTGAGCGAGGTGGGATCGGCGCTCACCTGTGCGACGAAGTCGGCATTGTACGCGCCGAGATGGCGGCAGCGATAGAGAACGCTGCTGCCAAGCATCTGATCGAGAAGCGGTTCGGCGGCCCACTGGTCGAAATACGCCAGGTCGTCCCAGGCGGGCAGGTGCAGCGCCATCGTGGAGGTGGCGACGAGGACACCGCCCACCTGCTTCGACGGGACCGCAGGAATGGCGCGGATGCGATCGTGGCCGGGCGTCGCCTCCCCGTGGTTGAGGCGGACATCCTCGAGCAGACCACCGTCGAGCAGGGCCCGGTGCAGAATGGGACTGGCGGCGACGGATAACCTGACACCGAGCCGGGACGCCCGCCGACTGGCTTGAAGGAGCACCGCGAGTCCCACCGCGTCGACGTCCTTGACGTTCTCGGCGGCAATGACCACGTCGCCTCCGTCGCGGAGCGCTTCGTCGGTGATCTCGCAAAAGGCGGCGGCGATGCTCGCGGTCAGCTCTCCATCCACGTATAAGTGCACGGCTCGATATCCTCCGTCGCTCCCACAATGTGGACGGAGGAAATTCACGGCCCCCGTCTCTTCTTCGGCAACCCGGCTGCCAGCGCGTTGGCGCTGGCCCGTGGCTTTGCGTCCCAGCCTCGCGACTGGTTTGCCCGAATCGGAAGAAACTAGGAGAGGGTAGTGCACCGGGTATGCCACACCAGCACACGCCTGAACTGCTCCAAGGAATCAGGTGGATGGCCGTCGTCGGGCGGGCCCGGCAGCAGCACCCCGGTTACTTCTCGAACGCGCTGATAACGATTTGACCGCTGGATGACGGCAGGGAAGTGCCCCGGCTTTCGCCGGGGCGCTGCCGAGCCGTCGGGGGATCGAGGAGGGTCGGGGG
>JBKKCN010000660.1:0-7943 GCA_046712525.1 Candidatus Rokuibacteriota bacterium | reverse complement strand
GCTTGACGTCACGCTGGAGCGGCGAGGCGGCGATGATCTGCTGGAGCACGCGGGTGTCCGTCACCGGGCGGTCGTCGAGAGCCACGACGATGTCCCCCGCCTTGACGCCCCCCGCCGCCGCCGGCGTATCCGGCATCACGTCCACGATCACGACGCCGTAGCCCTCGCGAATGCCGTGCCGGGAGGCGATCACTTCCATCTCCTGCTCGGCCAGGTCGCGGATGCGCACGCCCAGCCACGACCAGGGCCGCGCGCTCACCGGTTCGACGAATATCGTCAGCGCCAGCAGGACCGCCGCTGCCCACCTCACTCGCGGCCGCCTTTCAGCTCCTTGACGAGCGCCTCGAGCGCGCCTGCCACGCGCGTGATGCGCGCGCCCACCTCGAGTGTCTCCAGCAGCTCCTGGCGCAGGTCGGCATCGGGCAGGACCGCCGCCGCCACGCGGTCAGCGATGGCACCCGCGGGCTGGCCCTCCGCGAGCGCGGTGTCGAGCAGGTCGGCGGGTCGATCGAGGGCGGTGAGCAGAGTGGCGCAGGACGCCCGGATCCGGGTAAGAGCTCCGGCGGCGGCGCCCGGGCTTTCCACGTCGTCGAGGCGCCGCGCGCGCGCGATGCGATAGAGGGTGTCGCTGGGCACTTCGCTCTCGATCCGTACACGCGCATCGCCGCGCACGAGAATATTGTAGCGGCCGGTGGCGAGGCGCTCGAAGCTGACGATCTCGCCCACGCCCGCCACCGCGTGCACGGCAGGCTTGCCTGCGTAGGCGGCCTCGTACCCGGGCCGCAGCCGTACGATGGCCAGGCGGCGGTCGCGCTCCAGCGCGTCCATCACCATCGCGCGGTAGCGCGCCTCGAAGACGTGCAACGGCATCAGCGTGTGCGGAAAGAAGGTGACGTCGGGCAGCGGAAAGATGGGCACGACCATGGCGGACACTGGCGCCGGCACCGGCGGCTCCGGTCAGCTGATGGTGGGCAGAGGCTTGAGGCCGGCCACCGCATCGAGCCGCTCGATGACCCGCGCCGCGAGGTCGTGGAAGGCGAGCGCCTGCGCCGACTTCGGGCGCCGCACGGTGATGGGCGAGCCCTCGTCGCCGCCCGCCCGCGTCTCGGGATCGAGCGGAAGCTGCGCGAGCAGCGGCACGCCGTACTCCGCGGCGACCTTCTTGCCGCCGCCCTCGCCGAAGATGTGATAGCGCGTGCCCGTGTCGGGCGCCTGGAAGTAGCTCATGTTCTCGACGATGCCGAGCATGGGCACGTTGAGCCGCTGGAACATCCCGATGGCCTTGCGCACGTCGAGGAGCGCGACGTCCTGGGGGGTCGTCACCATCACCACGCCGCCGAGGGGGATGACCTGCGAGAGCGACAGCTGCGCGTCGCCGGTCCCGGGAGGCATGTCGAAGACCAGGTAGTCGAGCGGGCCCCACATGACGTCCTTCAGCATCTGCTGGATGAAGGAGTGGATCATGGGACCACGCCAGACGAGCGGCTCCTTCTCGTCGACGAGGAGGCCGATGGACATCATCTTTATCCCGTGCGCCTCCACGGGAATGATGCGGTTGTCGAACATCCCCGGACGCCCCTTGGTGCCCATCATCAGCGGCAGGTCGGGGCCGTAGACATCGGAATCGATGATGCCGACGGTGGCCCCCGTGGCGCGCAGCGCGAGGGCCAGGTTCACCGCCACCGTGGACTTGCCGACGCCGCCCTTGCCCGAGGACACCGCAATGGTCTGGCGGACGTCGGGAATGAAGTCCGCGCCCTTCGCGGGCGCCGGCGGCGCCTGGGGAGCGGCGTGCGCGTGGCCCGCGTGCGAATGGGCGGCACCGCCGCCGCCCGCGCCCATCTTCACCTGCACCTTGGTCACGCCCGCGAGCTGGCCCACGATCTTCGTCGCCATGCTGTGCACCATCACCTTGGTGGCGGGAGGCTGCCCCGCGAAGGCGAGCGTGAAGCTCACCTGACCTTCGTGAATGGCGAGATCGCGCACGAGGCCGAGGGTGACGATATCTTTCTGCTGCTCAGGATCCTTGACGCCGCGCAACGCATCGAGAACGTTTTGCTCGGAGGGCATAGGGCGACTATACAGGACGGAGTTACCGGACGCGAGGAGCCCCCCGTTGTTGCATTCGACATACCTTCCTGCTACATAGAAACGGTGCTCGCTCCGGACGACTTTCGCCGCGTTCTCAGTCACTTCGCGACCGGAGTGACCATCCTCACCACCACCGACGGCGACGGGCGACCCACCGGCCTCACCGCGAGCTCGTTCTGTTCCGTGTCGCTCGATCCTCCTCTCGTGCTCGTGTGCGTCGATCACAAATCGCAGAGCTATCCGGCGATGCGCGACAGCAACCGCTTCGCGGTGAACGTACTCACCACGGAGCAGGAAGCCGCGTCGCGGCGCTTTGCCTCCACTCGGCTGGACAAGTTCGATGAGGTGGCCTTCACGCTCGGCGACCTCGGCGTGCCGCTCATCGACGGCGCCCTCGCGCAGCTCGAATGCGCCACCGTGAGCGCGTACATCGAGGGCGATCACACGATCTTCGTGGGACGCGTGGAGCGCGCCCGGGTGGGGAGCGGCGAGCCTCTGCTCTACTTCCGTGGACGCTATGAACGCATCCCCGGCAGCTCACAGTAGCAGCGAGACGTGAACACCCTTCCGCTTTCCCGGCCCGTGGTGGACGACGAGATCAAGCACGCCGTCCTCGCCGCCATCGATTCCCGCCAGTACATCCTCGGTCCGGAGTGTAAGGCCTTCGAAAGCGAGCTCGCACGCTATGTCGGTGTCCGCCACGCCGTGCTCACCAGTTCCGCGACGGCGGGTCTGTGGCTCACGCTGCGCGCGCTCGGCGTGCAGCGGGGCAACGAGATCCTCGTCCCTTCACATACGGCCTTCCCCACCGTGGAAGCCATCTGCTTCGCGGAGGCAACCCCTGTCTTCGTCGACGCGGACGCCTTCTTCACGATGGACGCCGCGGACGCGTGCGCCAAGATCACCCCGCGCACGGTCGGTGTCCTCCCCGTGCATCTCTACGGACAGCCCGCCGACCTCGATGCGCTGCGCGCGCTCGCCTCCCGAGCGCGGCTGTGGCTGCTCGAGGACTGCGCGCAGGCTCACGGAGCGGCGTGGAGCGGCAAGAAGGTGGGCGGTTTCGGCCGCGCGGGCGTCTTTTCCTTCTACCCCTCCAAGAACCTCACCGTCATGGGCGACGGCGGCGCCGTCCTCACCGACGACGACGTGCTCGCCGGCCGCTGCCGCCGCCTGCGCGATCACGGGCGCCCCAGCAAGGACGTGCACGAAGAGATCGGCTTCAACTTGCGCTTCAACGACATCCAGGCCGCGGTGGGCCGCGTGCTCCTGCGCCGGCTCGACGCCATGAACGACCACCGGCGCATGCTCGCCGCGCGCTACCACGCGGCCCTGGCGGGCCTGCCGCTCCTTCTGCCCGCCGCGCGGCCGCGGGCACACCACGTCTACCATCTCTACGTCGTGCGCACCGAGCGTCGCAAGGAGCTCGCCGACTTCCTCCTGGAGCGTGGCATCCAGACGGGCGTGCACTACCCGGTGCCCACCCACCTGCAGCCCGCCGTCGCGCGATACGGCTCCTCTCGGCTGCCCGAGACCGAGAGCCTCGTGGACGAGATCCTCACGCTGCCGATCTCCGCGGGACACACCGTGGCGGAAATCGACGTGGTGGCCGACGCCGTGCGCGAATTCTTCGGAGTCTGAATGGGCGACCCCCTTCGGGTCTTGCAGATCTACCCGAAGGGGGACTTCTTCACGGGCGCCGCCATCCAGGTTCGCGATCTCGCCGTCGGCCTCGCCGCCCGCGGTCACGCGGTGACGGTGGCCACGCCACCGAGTGCTCAGTGGTCCGAGCGCTGCCGGGCCGCCGGGCTGCAGCACGTGGCGATCCCGATGCGGCGGCCCTATGACGTGCGCGCCGCGTGGCGGCTGGCGCGCGTGGTGCGGAGCGCGCGCATCCAGGTCGCGCACGCGCACAAGGGACGCGCGCGCACGCTCATGGTGGTGGCGGGCTTCCTCGGCGCCCGCGCCCGCCTCGTCCTCAATCGCGGGGTGAGCTTTCCGATCACCCGCGTCAACCGCGTCGGCTACACCACCAAGCGCGTCCACGCCATCGTGGCCGTGTGCGCCTCCATCAAGCAGGGGCTGGTGACGGCGGGCGTGCCCGCCGACAAGATCGAGGTCATCTACTCGGGCACCGATGTGACGCGCTTCCGCCCCGGCGTGGACGGCCTCGCCATCCGGCACGAGCTCGGCCTTGCCCCCGAGACCTTCCTCATCACCCAGATCGGCGTGCGCTCGTGGCGCGGCTGGCGTGACGTGCTCGACGCCATGCGGGAGGTGGCCGTGCAGTGCCCGCGCGCGCGCCTGCTCTTCGTGGGCGCGCCCCCGCCGCGCATCGCGCAGCTCGCCGACGAGGCGCGCGCCCGGGGGCTGGGCGGGCGCGTGCTCGCGCTCGGCCATCGTGACGACGTGCCCGCCGTGATGGCCGCCTCCGATCTCGTGGTGGACGCCTCCTACGCGGGGCTCGGCATCACGGGCTCCATCCGCGAGGCGCTCGCGTGCGAGCGGCCGGTGATCGCCACCGACCTCGAGGGCATGCCGGAGCTCATCAGCCACGGCGAGACGGGGCTGCTCGTGCCGCCGCGCGACCCCAAGGCGATGGCGGCCGCCATGCTGCGCGTGATCGGCGATCCCGCCCTCGCGCAGGCGATGGCGCGGGCGGGACGGGCGCGGGTGGTCGCGCGCTTCTCCCTGCACGCGAAGATCGACGCCACGGAGGGGCTGTACCGCCGGCTCGTGGAGGACGGCGGCGCGGCGTGATCACGGCCGCCCTCGGCATCTACCGGCGGCTCTTCGTCTACCTGCGCCCTTACGTGGGCGTGCTCGTGGTGGGGGGGTTACTGGCGTTGGTGGTGGCGGCCATGGAAGGCGCCATTGCGTGGCTGGTGAAGCCCGCCATGGACGAGATCTTCATCAAGCGGGACCTGTACATGCTGAAGGTCATCCCGCTCATGCTGCTCGGCGCCTACCTCGTCAAGGGCTTCGCGCGCTACGGACAGTCCTACCTGATGGCGTCCGTGGGCGAGCGCGTGGTGGCCGCCCTGCGCCGCGCGCTCTACACGCACATCCAGCGCATGCCGCTCTCCTTCTTCGCCGACCTCCACTCCGCGGAGCTGATGTCGCGGGTGATCAGCGACGTGAACCGCCTCGCGCGCGTGTCGTCCACGGTGATGGTGATGGCCATCCGCCAGGTGGCCATGATCATCGCCCTCGTGTCGGTGATGTTCGTGCGCGAGTGGCGGCTCACGCTCATCGCGCTTCTCATCTTTCCTGTCATCGGCGTGGTGGTGCGCGTCATCGGCAAGCGGCTGTACAAGATCAACAAGCGTGCGCAGGAGAAGATCGCCGAGCTCAACGTGCTCCTGCACGAGGCCTTCTCCGGCACGAAGATCGTCAAGGCCTTCGGCCGCGAGCGCCATGAGGCGGGGCGCTTCGACCGCGTCAACGATCGCCTCCTCGCGCTCGCCCTCAAGGATCACCGCACCGGCGAGATCACGGAGCCCCTCATGGAGATTCTCGCCGCCTTCGGCATCATGGGCGCCCTCTGGTACGGCGGCCACCAGGTGATCGCGGGCACGCGCACGGCGGGCGACTTCTTCTCCTTCACGGCGGCGGTGGCGCTGCTCTACGGGCCGGTGAGGCATCTCTCGCGCATCGCGAACACCATCCAGCAGTCCACCTCCTCCGTGGAGCGCGTGTTCGAGATCCTCGACCGGCCGCCCGCCATCGACGACAGGCCGGGGGCGACCACGCTCGCCGGCTTCACGTCGGGGCTGCGCTTCGAGTCCGTCACCTTTCGCTATCCGGGCACGGCGGAGCCCGCGCTGCGCGACATCAACCTGGACATCCGGCGCGGCGAGGTGGTGGCCTTCGTGGGCATGAGCGGCGCCGGCAAGTCGACGCTGATGGACCTCGTGCCGCGCTTTCACGACGCCACCGAGGGGCGGATCACCATCGACGGCCGCGACGTGCGTGACGTCACGCAGGCCTCGCTGCGCGCGCAGATGGCGATCGTCACGCAGGACACGTTCCTCTTCAGTGACTCCGTCTACTACAACATCGCGTACGGGCGCGACGACGCCACCCGCGACGACGTCATGCGTGCCGCGCGACAGGCCCACGCGGCGGAGTTCATCGAGGCCACCCCGGAAGGCTACGACTCGCTCGTGGGCGAGCGCGGGGTGCGACTGTCCGGAGGCCAGCGGCAGCGCCTCGCCATCGCGCGGGCCTTTCTCAAAGACCCGCCCATCCTCATCCTCGACGAGGCCACTTCCGACCTCGACGCCGAGAGCGAGTTCATGGTGCAGCAGGCGCTCGCGGAGCTCATGCGCAATCGCACGGTCCTCGTCATCGCCCACCGCCTCTCCACCGTGCGTAACGCGGACCGCATCGTCGTGATCCACGAAGGGCGGATTGCCGAGGTGGGGAGACATGCCGAGCTCATCGCGCATGACGGCGTCTACCGTCGGCTGTACGCCCTCCAGATGGAGAAGGTTCCTGGTTAGACCGCGCGCCCTCGCTGCCCGCGGCGCTACCGTGGGTGGGGCGACGATCCGACGGTTTTTTTAATGGATATTCCTGAGTCGGGTGGTGCCAACTCGACGGTGAGTTTCGCACCGGAGGAAGTCCCTGCCTTCGGCGTGTGGGGCGTTAGATGCGTGTGATGTCAGGGACTTAGTTTCAGATTGGGGTTGGCGAGGTCGTTGCTCTGTCTAAGGGGTTGATGAAGCGACGATGGTTCCGGCGGCGCACGGTGCATTTGGTGGCGGCGGTGTTGGTGACGTTGGGTGCGCTGGTGATTGCGGATCTGGTGTCGGTGAGCGAGTCGGTGCCGGCCTCCGATCGGCCGGGGCACCATCTGGCGCGCGGGTTCCGTAACCTCGATCCGGCGTACTCGTATTCGCTGGGGAAGCGGGTGCGTCACGTGGTGGCGCGCGGCCGGGCTCCTGAGCGCGGCGAGCCGCTGGAGCTGGTGGCCAACGACGGGGCGCCGTTGCGCAAGCCGCGAACGCCGGCGTCGATCACGTGGATCGGACACTCGACCTTCCTCGTCCAGATGGCGGGAATCAACGTGCTCACGGACCCGCATTTCGGCGATCGCACGAGCCCGGTGCGCTTCGCGGGTCCGCGGCGCCTGGTCCCGCCCGGCGTGCGGTTCGAGGATCTGCCGGCCATCCACGCGGTGGTGATCTCCCACGACCACTACGATCACCTCGACGCGGCCACCGTCCTGCGGCTGGCGCGCGAGCACCGCCCTCGCTTCTTCGTACCGCTCGGCGTGAAGGCGTGGCTGCTCGATCTCGGCATTGACGACGTCGTCGAAATGGACTGGTGGCAGTCGGCGACGTACCGCGGCGTGACCTTCACCTGCACGCCCGCCCAGCACTCTTCGGGACGCTCGGTGACGCTCGCCGATCAGAGCCTGCGCCTGTGGTCCTCGTGGGTCATCGCCGCCGCCGACAAGAACTTCTTCTTCGCGGGCGACACCGGCTACTACGCCGGCCTCGCCGAGATCGGCCGCCGCCTCGGCCCCTTCGATCTCGCCGCCCTCCCCATCGGCGGCTACAGCGACTACCGCGTCCACCACCCCAACCACCTCAACCCCGAAGAAGCCGTCCAGGCCTTCGAAGACCTCCGCGCGACACTAATGGTCCCCATGCACTGGGGCACCTTCGAGCTCAACCGCGAACCCTTCCAAGAACCCCCCGCCCGATTACTCAACGAGGCGCTCCGCCGCGGCCTCGAAGAACACATCGCGCTGATGAGCCCCGGTCAAACGATAGGCTGGTAAATAAATAAGGGTCTACGCGGATTCGAGTGGGTGTCGCGCTGAGTTGAGGGGGCAGGATCGCAGC
>JBKKCN010000659.1:0-2813 GCA_046712525.1 Candidatus Rokuibacteriota bacterium | reverse complement strand
GCCATCAGGATGTTCCACGCGAACGGATAGATCGACGCCCCGCTCACGATACCCACGCGTTCGAGGTCCTGATCCATCGACGCCACCACTTTCAGATCGACGCACAGTACGAGCACCACGGCCGCTTTCATGACGGGCTCGATGAGCTGCGGCGGGGGAGGCGTCGCCTCGATCGCCTTGGCGTCCGGACCCGGCGGAACGATCGTGTTCCAGGGGCTCTCGCCCGCCTTCACCTGCGCCGCGTAGCGCTTGGCGGCCGGCGTTGCCAGCTCGCCGAGCGCTTTGCGAGTGGCGGCGTCGCGCACGACGATGACGCGGTTACCCTGCCGGTTGCCGCCGCTGGGCGCGAAGCGCGCGTTGTCCAGAATCTTGAACAGCGTGGCGTCAGGCAGCGGATCGCTGGTGAACTCCCGCGCCGCGAACGTCGTGCGCATCACGTCATAGAGCTCCACGCCGGCTACTCCTCGATAGCCTTACGGGCGATGAGGACGACGGCGCCCGGGATGCGGCCGGCAGCTCGCGTCATGGCAAATCTCCTGCGCTGGGGTGAAGGGGAGCGACGACGGCGACGATAACACGACGTGATATCGTCTGCCGAAGCCCATGACACGAGGGAGCTTTTGCCGATGACAACGCCGTCCCTGTCCCAGACCGAGCTCGTGCGTCCGTCGCTCCACTACCCCCGGATGCCTTACGACCGCGGCCTCACGCAGGCGGCCGCGCGGTGGCCGGAGAACACGGCCATCGTGTTCAAGGACATCAACCTGACGTTTCGCGAGCTGGAAGCACTGGCCAACCGCTTCGCGCACGCGCTGCGTGGCCTCGGCATCGGCAAGGGCGAGCACGTGTGCGTGCTCACCACCAACTGCCCGGAGTTCGTGGTCGCCTTCTACGGTCTCGCGCGGGTGGGGGCGGTGGCGAGCCCGATGAATCCCTCGTACAAGGAACGCGAGGTCGAGTACCAGCTGGGCAACGCGGAGGCGGTGGCGGTGATCGTCCATCACACGCTGCTGCCGCTGGTGGAGGCCGTGCGCGACAAGCTGCCCAAGCTCCGCCACGTCATCGTGATCGGGCCGGGAGAGCCGCCGGCGGGGGCACGCGTGGAGCGCTTCGCAGCGCTCGTCGCCCGCCACCCTTCCACGCCTCCGCCCGCGATCACGGTGAGCGAGAAGGATCTGGTGGCGCTGCCGTACTCGAGCGGCACGACGGGGCTGCCGAAGGGCGTGATGCTCACCCACCACAACCTCGTCGCGAACAATCTGCAGTTCGTGGCGGCCATCCGGCTGCGCGAGAGCGACCGCCTCATGCTCTTCCTGCCCCTCTATCACATCTACGGCGCCATGCTCATGGGCGGTGGCGTGTGCGCGGGCGCCACCCTCGTGCTCATGGAGCGCTTCGAGCCCATCGAGTGCCTGCGGCTGATCGCGCGGCACGGCATCACGCTCTTCTTCGTGGTGCCGCCCGTGCTGAACCTGCTCTCGCAGATGCCCGACATCAAGAGTTACGACTTCAGCTCGGTGCGCCTGACGATGGTGGGCGCCGCCCCTGTCGCCCCTGAGCTGTCGCGGCGGTTCCGCGAGCTGACGGGAGTGCCGGTGCTGCAGGGCTACGGCCTCACGGAGGCGGCGCCGCTCACGCACCTGAACCCCGTGTGGGACGACGCCCTCAACGTCATCGATTCCTGCGGCCTGCCCGCGCACGACACGGAGCACAAGGTCGTGGACGTGGAGACGGGCGAGCGCATCCTGCCCGCGGGTGAAGTGGGGGAGATCTGCATCCGGGGGCCGCAGGTGATGCAGGGATACTGGAAGGCGCCGGAGGCGAGCGCGGAAACGCTGCGCGACGGCTGGCTCTACACGGGCGACATCGGCTCGGTGGACGAGCACGGCTACACGTTCATCCGGGACCGCAAGAAGGAGATGATCAAGTACAACGGCTTCGGCGTGGCGCCCGCGGAGATCGAGGCGCTGCTGCTCGAGCACCCCGGGGTGGCCGACGTGGCCGTCATCGGCAAGCCCGATGCGGAGGCGGGGGAAGTCCCCAAGGCGTTCGTCGTGCGCCGCGCCACCGCGGCGGCGCTGACGGCGGATGAGCTGCTGGCGTTCGCGCGCGGACGCCTGGCCACCTACAAAACGCTGCACGAGATCGAGTTCGTCGACGCCATCCCCAAGAACCCGTCCGGCAAGATTCTCCGCCGCATCCTCAAGGAGCGCGAGCGCGCCTCAGCCGCCGATCGTCCTGCCTAGCGCCCTGCGAGGCGAGCGATCGCCTCGCACAACTTCTCCGGGGAGATCGGCTTGGTGAGGTAGTCGGCGAACCCTTCGCGAATCATTGCCTCGCGATCGTATCGGTTGCCGTAGGCGGTGACGGCAATAACGGGGATGGCGAAGGCCCGTGGCGTCTTCCGCAACTCGTTCAGCAGCCACCTACCGTCAAAGCCGGGCATCGCGATGTCGGATACGATCACGTCGGGGATCGCCCTGCGGATAGAGTCAAGGGCGCTCGCCGCGGAATCGACCGCTTGTACCACCGCGCCAAAATGCTGCAGGAACATCTTGTGGAGGTCGCGCGCCTCCCAGTTGTCGTCGACGACGAGGATGTACACGCCCGACAACCGACCCGGGATATTCCCCATCGCGCGTCAGGATACCAGCCCCTCCGCGGAATTCTCCTATATGAAACTATTGGGTCAACGCGGATCACAGTGGGCCTCGGGAGGCACTTCGGGGTAGCGGCGGCAGGAACGCGGAGATGATCTTGAGCTTCAGATACTCCTCGTCACGGTAGCCATACGCGCGTCGCTGGAGCACGCG
>JBKKCN010000658.1:0-6030 GCA_046712525.1 Candidatus Rokuibacteriota bacterium | reverse complement strand
GTGAACGTTCCGATGACCGTGAGCGCCATCACGAGAGCCACGAGCGGACGGCGCATGAGCGGAATTCTACGGTGCGCCCGACCGCAACGCCAACGTCCGGGGCTTCGCCCACGGTGCCCACCCCACCCGCCTCCGATCCCGCTTGACTGACAGGTGTTGAACATGTCAAGAAGAGGCGCCCGCCCGCCGCGAAGCCGCGGTCCGGTGCGAGGACTCGACAACGTCGCGACGAGGAGGGTCTACATGAGGATGAGGCCACTGCGGATCTCTACGAGCGTCGGCATCGCCGCTCTTGCCATCGCTGCCTTTGCGATCGGTCTGGCGGTCAGCGCGAGCGGGCCGGCGGAGGCACAGGCGCAGGCGCCGAAGACGGTGCGCTGGAAGATGGCGAGCGCCTTCGGCGGCACGCTGCCCCATCTCGGTACCTCGGGCGTTCGCTTCTCGGAGAACTTGAAGATCGCGTCCGGGGGGACGCTCGAGCTGAAGTTCTTCGAGCCGGGGGCACTGGTGCCGGCGCTCGAGTGCTTCGACGCGGTCTCCAAGGGCGCCGTGGAGGCGTGCTGGACGACGCCGGGGTACCACACGGGCAAGTATCCGGCGCTGGCGTTCTTTACCACTGTGCCGTTCGGCCCCACCTTCGGCGAGTTCTTCGCCTGGAAGATCTTCGGCGGCGGTAACGCGCTGCGCGACGAGGTCTATTCCAAGCACAACCTGATCGCCTTCGACTCCTTCGCCATCGGGCCGGAGACCTCCGGCTGGTTCCGCAAGGAGGTCAAGTCTCTCGCCGACCTGAAGGGCATGAAGATGAGGTTCTTCGGGCTCGGCGCCCAGGTCATGCAGAAGATGGGCGTGAACACCCAGCTGCTCGCGGCCGCCGACATCTACCCGGCGCTCGAGCGTGGCGTCATCGACGCCACTGAGTTTTCGATGCCGACCATCGACATGAGGCTCGGATTCCACCAGATCGCGAAGTTCAACTATTTCCCGGGCTGGCACCAGCAGACGTCGGTGAGCGAGTTGCTCATCAACCGGGCGAAGTGGAACGAGCTGAGCGATCAGCACAAGATGCTCATCCGCATGACGCTCGGCGAGAGCGTGCTGAACACCTTCGCCGAGACCGAGGCGAAGCAGTTCGACGCCATGGCCGAGATGGGATCCAAGCACGGCGTGACGATCAAGCGCTGGCCCGACGATATCTTGAAAGCGTTCGAGAAGGCGTGGCTGGAAGTCCTCTCCGAGGAGAGCGCGAAAGACCCGCTCTTCAAGAAGGTGGCCGACAGCTACCTCGGCTTCCGCGAGAAGTACAAGATCTGGGGCGACTCACAAATCATGAAGCCCACCTACCGGTAGCAGGCCGCTGATCGAGGCGCGTCCCGGGTTCCCCGGGACGCGTCCGAGCGTTCGGGGAGCTTGGGGGCCCGCTCTGGGCCCCCCATGGAGTCAATCCAGAAAGCCGGCGATCTTGGGCAGCCACAGGACGATGCCGGGGTAATAGACGCACAGCGCCAACCCGACGACCTGCAGCGCCACGAAAGGATACATACCTCGGTAGATGTCGGTCATGGTGACGCCGGGCGGCGCCGTTCCCTTCATGTAGAACAGCGTGGCTCCGAAGGGGGGCGTCATGAACGAGGTCTGAAGATTGACCGCCACCAGCGTGCCGAACCACGCCATCAGGTACTGGTTGTTGCCGAGATGGTCGGTGAAATCGAACTTCAACAAGATGGGCGCGAACACCGGCAGCACGATGAGGCAGATCTCGATCCATTCGAAGGGAAAGCCGAGCAGGAAGACGAGTGCCATCACGAAGCCGAGCATCTCCCACTTCGTGTCGATCCCGAGCTGCGTCAGCGTCGAGATCATGAGGTCGTCGCCGCCCAGCACACGGAAGACGTAGGCGAAGCCCGTCGCGCCCAGGAAGACGAGGAACACGAGCGCGTTCGCGCGGCAGCACGAGAAGATCGCGTCGTTCATCATCCGCATGGTCATTTTCCGGTTCAAGGCGGCGATGAGCATGGAGCCGAGCACGCCCACGGCGCCGCTCTCCGTCGGCGTCGCCCAGCCCGCGAAGATGGAGCCGATCACGATCACCATGAGCGCCGTCATCGGAAACAGGCCTCGCCAGACGGCCGTCCAGAACTCGCCGCGGGTCTGCGGCCCGTATTCTGGCGCCAACTTCGGCGCCGCACCCGGCCGAAAGATCGCTACGAGGATGATGTAGATCAGATAGAGGCCGGAGAGCAGGAAGCCCGGCATGACGGCCGCTAGAAAGAGCGCGCCGGCCGAGGTCGACAGCATCTCCGCCATCACCACCAGCATGATGGCGGGTGGGATCAAAATCCCCAGCGTTCCCGCAGAGGCGATGGTGCCGACGGCCAGGCGCTTGTCGTAGCCCGACGCCAGCATCTGCGGCAGCGCGATCACCGACAGCGTGACGACGGCCGCGCCCACCACGCCGATGGGCGCCGCCAGGATGGTGCCCATCACCATGACGGCGACGGCGAGGGCGCCCGGCACCCGCTTGAGCAGGACCTCGGTGGCTTTCAGCATGTCCATGGCGGAGCCCGACCGCTCCAGGATCGACCCCATGAAGATGAACATGGGAATCGACGCCAGCACGGGATCTGCGGCGACGCCGCCCCACATGCGCACCACGACGTTGTAGAGGCCGATCATCGAGAACACGTCGAGCCAGGCGCCCACGAGCGCGAAGAGGAGCGCCATCCCGCCCATCACGAAGGTCACGGGGTAGCCGCAGAAGATCACGAAGAACATCGCCACGAACATGATGAGGGCGAGGTTGTCGGCGATGACGTTGAGCACGGTCTCTCCCGGCGCCTAGACTTCCATGGTGACGCTGCCGATCTGGAGACCGACCTCTTCTTGCGACCGCCCACCGAACAGGAAGACGATCACGCGCGCGAGGACGCTGAGGATTCCAAGCACGACCAGCCAGAGTCCGAAGGCATAAATGCCCTTGATGATCCAGCGATACCTGAGTCCGACCGTGCTGTCGGATTGTTCGGCCATCCCGTAGGACTGCGCGACGAAATCCAGGCTGTAGTAGGCGACGAGCAGACAGTACGGCAACGCAAAGAGCAGGCAGCCGAACAGCTCGATCCAGGCTTTGCGCCGGAGCCCCAGCGGCTCCGTGAAGGAATCGACCCGGGGGTGCGCGTTGATCGTGTAGCCGTAGCCCATCCACAGCGAGAAGATGGCAGCGTGGAAGTGCCACTCCAGCTCCTGGAGCTTCGTCAGGGGCACCGGGAGACCGCTCTTGCGCGCGAGCACGTCGAAGGACGTCACCACCGCCATGACGACGAGCAGCCACCCGGACGCCAGCGCGATCTTCTCCAGCATCCGTCGCACGCCTTCGGACATCCTCAGGAGGGCGTTCATCGCCTCGCAGCCCCACGCCCCGGATCGGGTGGCCGCTGCTCACGCTCTGCGTCCGCGGTGGCTCGTCTTCGCGTATGACCCTCCGTCCCGGCCCTGTGCGCTCGTGACGGCGAGCTCCTGACGCTGCGGGCGCGCTCCGGTTCCGGTGAGACTGATTACGGCTGCGGCGCACGCTACAGACAGGCTGCGCATTCTGTCAAGCGCAATCTGTCTGCAGCGCTTCGCGCCGCGCGTTCGTCGCCTACAGCGCGAGCTCGCTCTTGCTGTCGAAGAAGTGCACGCGGTTTTCGTTGAGCGCGAGCCGGATCTTCTCGTGCACCTTCGCGCGCACGTTGGGCTCCACGCGCGCGACGAGGCTGGCGCCGCCCGCCTTCACGTCGAGCAGGATCTCGGCGCCGAGGGGCTCCACCACGTCCACCACCGCGTCGAACGTGTACTGGGCGGGATCGGCGCCGGAGGCGATGTGCAGGTCCTCGGGGCGTACGCCGAGCGTCATGCGCTGGCCCTTGTGCGCGCGCACGTCATTGGCGCGCGCGGGCGGCACCTGCACACGGAAGCCCGTGCTCTCCGCGGTGAGGGTGCCGTTGCTGTCGGCGATGGTGACGTCCATGAAGTTCATGGCCGGCGATCCGATGAAGCCCGCCACGAACTTGTTGGCGGGCTTGCCGTAGAGCTCCATGGGCTCGCCCACCTGCTGGATCCAGCCGTCCTTCATCACCACCACGCGGTCGCCGAGGGTCATGGCCTCCACCTGGTCGTGGGTGACGTAGATGGCGGTCGTCTCCAGGCGATCGTGCAGCCGCTTCAGCTCCACGCGCATCTGCACACGCAGCTTGGCGTCGAGGTTGGAGAGCGGCTCGTCAAAGAGGAACACCTGGGGATGGCGGACGATGGCGCGCCCCACCGCCACCCGCTGGCGCTGGCCGCCGGAGAGCTGGCGCGGCTTGCGCTTGAGCAGCTCCTGGATGCCGAGGATCTCGGCGGCGTCCTGCACGCGCTTCTGGATCTCGGCCTTGGGGAACTTCCGCATCTTGAGGCCGAAGGCCATGTTGTCGTACACGGTCATGTGCGGGTAGAGCGCGTAGTTCTGGAACACCATGGCGATGTCACGGTCCTTGGGGGGCAGGTCGTTCACGATGCGGTCACCGATGGAGATCTCGCCCGCGGTGATTTCCTCCAGCCCCGCCACCATGCGCAAGGTGGTGGACTTGCCGCAGCCCGAGGGGCCCACGAGCACCATGAATTCCTTGTCGCGGATGTGGAGGTTCACGTCCTTGACGGCGTGGACTTCGTCATACTTCTTGTTGAGGTCTTTCAGCAGAACCTGCGCCATGTGATTTCTCTCCCTCAATTAGGTTCCCCGGAGTCGGGAGCTCCGGGCACTGTGTTAGCGTGCGGGGCCCTGGGGCGCCGCCCGACGCATCTTACCTTAAGTGCATTCCACCTAGCCTTTGACGGAGCCCGTGAGGCCAGTGACGTAGTACTCCACGAAGAACGAATAGACGATCGCGACCGGAATGGAGCCGAGGAGCGCCCCCGCCATGAGCTGGCCCCAGAAGTAGATGTCACCCCGGATGAGCTCGGAGACCACCCCCACCGGCACCGTCTTGCGCTCGGGGGAGGACAAAAAGATGAGCGCGTAGATGAACTCGTTCCACGACAGCGTGAAGGCGAAGATGCCCGCGGAGAGGATGCCCGGCACCGCGATGGGAAAGATGATGCGCAGCATCGCTCCCACCCGCGTGGCGCCGTCGATGCGCGCGCACTCCTCGAGCTCCTTGGGGATCGTCTTGAAGTAGCCCATGAGGAGCCAGGTGCAGAAGGGCACCAGGAACGTGGGATAGGTGAGGATGAGCGCCCACGGCGTGTTGCCGAGCTGCAGGTTGCGGATGATGTCGGCGAGCGGAATGAAGAGCAGCGTGGGCGGCACCAGGTAGGTGACGAAGATCGCCGTCCCCAGCAGACCCGCGAAGGGGAACTTCAGACGCGCCAGCGCGTAGCCCGCGAGCAGCCCGCAGAAGAGCGAGATGATCGTGGACACGATGGCGATGAAAAACGTGTTCCACAGCCAGTGCGGAAAGGTCGTGCGCGCCAGCAGGTCCTTGAAGTGGTCGAGGGTGGGCGCCAGCGTCCAGAAGGGTGTGTTGTTGACGGCCCGCCACGAGCGGTACAGCTCCGCGTCCGGGCGGATGGAGGTGATGAACATCCAGTAGAAGGGAAACAGCGTTCCGATCAGGAACAGCGTGAGGGGAACGTAGAAGTACACCCACTTCTTCCAGCGCCGCTCGATGACCATTTACGCGCCTTCCAGCCGTCTCAGGTATCGCAGCTGCAGCCACACCACGATGAAGAGGACGGGGAACATGAAGAGGGAGATGGCGGCACCTTCACCGAGGAGGCCGGCGAGGATACCGATCTGGTAGGCATACGTGGCGAGCAGGTGGGTGGCGTTGGCGGGGCCGCCGCCCGTCAGCACGTAGATGAGCTGGAAGTCGGAGAAGGTCTGGATGATCGAGAAGACCACCACCACGAGAGTGACCGGCTTCAGCAGCGGCCACGTCACGTGCCAGAAGCGGTACCAGCCATTGGCGCCGTCGAGGGAGGCTGCCTCGTGCAGGTCGGGGCTGATCG
>JBKKCN010000657.1:0-4310 GCA_046712525.1 Candidatus Rokuibacteriota bacterium | reverse complement strand
GCCTCGGCGATCCGGCCGCTCCAGTGATAGAGATTGGCGAGATCGAGATGGACGTCGGCGGCGACATCGGCCGCGGACGGGACCTCACCTAGCATCGCCCCCGCTTCGAGAAGCAGTCGTTCCGATTCGGGCGTGCGACCCAGATGACCGCACGCGAGCGCCCTGAGCCGGCGAGCCTCGGCCCCATCTTCACCCCGCTCCGCGGTTTCTTGCATGCGAACGGCGGCCGCCTCCGCCGCGCCATAATTGCCGACGCGGAGATGCACGAGCGCCACACCTCGTCCAGCCCTGATGGCGAGGCGTGGCGGCGGCGCGTCCGGCGACCGCGCGTCCGGTGTTTGCACTCGGGCGACGAGGTCGAATACCCGCTGATACCGCCCGAGCGCGGCTTCGTTGAGATACAAGTCGCTGGCACGATCGGCCGCCCGCAGGCTTGCTTCCGCCGCCTCCTTCCAACGCTCCCCACGCTCGTAGTGAAACGCGAGCAACTCGGGCGCGACTCCGTCGGGCCCGCCCGCCAACTCGCAGAGGGCATCACCGACACACCCATGAAACGTTAGACGGTCGCGGAGCCGCAGCGTTTCGTAGGAGGCTTCCTGCAAGAGAGGCTGCTGAAAGGCGCGGTACGACGGATTACCGAGGCTGTGCGGAACCACGAGTGTGCGCGACTCGAGGTCCCGGATGAGCGTTAACACGGGCGGGTCGCGCCGAGCTGACGACCGCCGCACGCGCTCGGCGACGGGAAGATTGAACTCGACGCCTTGCACCGAACACTGGCAGAGCAGGTCTTTGGCGGGTTTTTCGAGCATGTCGACGCGTGACACCATCGCGCCCCGGATGGAGGAGGGGATCGTGACCGACTCCACGCGCCGCTCGGCATCCCACCTCCAGGTACGATCGTCGACGACGACGAGTGCTTTCTGGTGGAGGAGACTACGAACCATCTCCTCGAGGAACAAGGGAACGCCCGCCGCCCGCTCGGTGACATCGGCTCGGAGCGCGCCGGGCAATGCCGCGCCGCGGACAAGAGTGTCGATCAGAACCTCCGAATCGCTGCGGGCGAGTGACGGAAGCGTGATCACCACGCCCGTTTGGGACACCGCTCGTTCCGTTTTGCGGGATGCGACGACCACGGCCAGCGGCCAGCCCTGCAGACTCTCGGAGACACCCTGGAACAGCTGATGCGAGGCATCGTCGGCGCGCTCGTAGGAATCGAGAAAGATCACCGTGCCCGGAACGTGTTGCGCAAACGCTTCGACAAGGCGGATAGTGCCGCGCTCGAGCATCCGGCGCATGGCCTGCGGATCGCTCTCCGGTGGGACCACCGCGAGCAGGCTCGGCGCCGCCAAGTACCACAGCACATCGCCGAACGACTCGAGAACAGAACGTCCCAGCGGTTCGAGCGCGGCATCGAAATCCGCGCGAGTGTCGGCGCCGCGGCTGCCGGCCAGCTTCCCCGCGATCGACCGCACCAGGCGCTGTGCAAGGCCGAAGCTGCGCCGAGTGTCACCGGGCGTGGCCGTAACGGTCAGGAGAGGACGTCCGGTCCTGGCCGCCGCCTCTTCCACGAGACGTGTCTTGCCGATCCCAATGTCACCAATGATCTGCACTCGCTGACCATCGCGCTCGGCCGCCGTCCAGGACTCGATAAGCATCGCCAGTTCACGGTCGCGGCCAACCATCGCGACGGAGAGACCGTCACGGCCACGCACGTCGACCGAAGCGATCTCCTTCAGGAGCTCCTGAACCTCGACGGGTTGGCTTTTCCCCTTCACGGGTATGTGCCTCACGGGGCCGAATGCGAAGCGCCCACGGCTGTTGCGGACGACATCACTGGACACCAGGATGCCGCCGGGGGGGGCGGCTGACTCCAGCCGCGAGGCGAGATTGACGGTGTCGCCCATGACCGAATAGTCCATCTTCATGGTGGATCCGACGCCACCGGCGAGCACCAGGCCGTAGTGGATGCCGATCCGCATTCGCAGGCGGACTCCGGTCTTTGGTTCGCACCGAACGGCGAAGTGCTCGAGGAACGCTTGCATCCCGAGCGCCGCACGGCAGGAGCGCGCCGCGTCGTCCTCGTGAGCCAACGGCGCGCCGAACAGCGCCATGACGTTATCCCCGATGTACTTGTCGATGTGGCCGTCTTCGTCACGGATGGCTTGTCCGAGCCCTTCGAAGCATTCGTTCATGACGGCGTGTACATCTTCTGGATCCAATTGCTCGCACATGGCGGTGAATCCACTGACGTCCGCGAAAAGGACCGCCACCTCACGCCGCTCGCCGGCCATCTCCAAGACCGGTTCGGGTGTGGCTGCCGGGGATCCGAAGGGGACGGGCTCGGCCTGGACTTTTTGCCCGCAAACGCCGCAGAATCTGCCGCCGGCAGCGATTTCGGTATGACAACCCGGGCACGTCTGGATCTTGTTCAAGGCCGACAACAGACAAGATGCCGCGGTGTTCGGGGGGTCAAGGACCCGAGTATATCGCCGTTTGAACCAACGCTTCGCAAGCCCCGGCGGTTCCCCGCACTCCGCCGAGCGCAGCCGTTACTGTGTGAGTCTGACTCTGGCGGGTGAGCGCTCGCGGGCTTATCCGGACCTGGACCGACATTCTCCGCTAAAGCGTGGGCGGCACGATCAATTCCACATCGGGGACGTTGATATCAAACTTGCGTGCGCCCGCACCCCTTTGCAGGTCTGTCGGGTCGGATCAAACTGAGACACTACCCGAAAATGGGCTAATTGACTTTCGTGCAACGAAGCCGTTATCTTAACGGTTGGTTCGGGCGCGGCCACGCTCGCTCTTGCGAGCGAATCCAGGGTGAGGCGCCTCGGAGAAAAGACACGAGATGAAGGTGTTCACGAGCACGTTCACGCTGTCGAGCGAGGAGCGCACCGAGGTCTCCGACATCACGAAGCTGGTCCGGGAAGCCGTGCAGCAGTTCCCCATCTCCGCGGGCATCGCCCTCATCAATACGATGCATACGACGTGCGCGCTCTTCATCAACGAGTTCCAGAGCGCGCTCATCGACGATCTCAAGGTCCTCATCGAGCGGCTCGTCCCCGAGCGCGGCGGCTACCGTCACGACGATCCCCGGTATTCCGACTGTGAGCGCGGTAACGCGCACGCGCACCTGCGCGCCGCCCTCCTCGGCCGCTCCATCGCGGTGGGTGTCAACAACGGAGAGCTCACGCTGGGGCGCTTCCAGTCCGTGATCTTCGCGGAGCTGGACGGGCCCCGCAAGCGCGACATCAGCGTTCAGATCATCGGCGAGTAGCCGCCGCGGGCGGCCTCGTCCCCTCCCCATCGGGGTTTTTACCTTGACCGTGCCGCGGTGTTTCTGTTCAAATCGTGAACACCGCCTGCCATGGCACGCCAGCACGAGCGTAATCTCGCAATCCTCACCGCGATCGGCGAAAAGGAGTCCCTGACCCAGCGCCTGCTCGCGGAGCGCCTCGGAGTCGCCCTCGGCCTCACCAACCTCTACCTCAAGCGCCTCGTCACCAAAGGGTACGTGAAGGTCACCGACTTTCCCGCCAAGCCCGCCGCCCGCAAGCGTCTGCGCTACTTGTTGACGGCAAAAGGCCTGTCTGAGAAGAC
Organism: Candidatus Rokuibacteriota bacterium; assembly: GCA_046712525.1. Classification (GTDB taxonomy): domain Bacteria; phylum Methylomirabilota; class Methylomirabilia; order Rokubacteriales; family CSP1-6; genus JBBDXO01. Next base: position 707 of record JBKKCN010000657.1, on the reverse strand, counting down.
CCGGCTCACGTACGAATACATGCACCGCTCGCTCGACCTCTACCGCCTCACGCGCGAGGCCCTTCGCGAGGCGCTCGTGCATCTGCCACGCACCGGCGTGCGGCGCGTCGCCCTCTACGGCCGGGGGGAGGCGGCGGAGCTCGCCTATCTGACCCTGCGCGAGCTGGGGCTGGAGCCGGTGGGCGTCTTCGCGCCCGAGCCCGGCGGCGCCTTTCTCGGCATGCCCGTGCGGGACCTGGGTGACCTCGTCCACGAGGACATCGACGTGGTGGTGGTGGCCACCTTCGACAAGCCGAAGCTGCACGTGCCTGCGCTCGCAGCACTCGGCGTGCCGGAGAGCAAGCTCCTGATGCTGCAACCGCCGCGCCGCGCCAACGGTGCGGCCACGAAGGTCACCGGCCATCTCCCGCAGTGAGCTTCCGCTGGTGGCCTTTCGGACGGACGGCGGGGCCGACAGCGGTCTCGGCCACGTGCGCCGCTGCCTGGCACTGGCGGCCGCGCTGTCACCGTGGACGCGCGCGATCTTTCTCCTCCACGGCAGCGCCGCCGCCGCCGCGCTCGTGCGGACGGCGGGAATCCAGTGCCGGCTCGTGGGCCCGGACGCCGCCGCGCTCGGCCTCGCGCTCGACGGCCTCGACGCGCACGCCCACGTCGTCGACGCCTACAGCGTGGACCCCGCGGCGGTGGCCGCCGTCGCCCCCCCGCTG
>JBKKCN010000656.1:0-4775 GCA_046712525.1 Candidatus Rokuibacteriota bacterium | reverse complement strand
CGACGTTCTGCGCGATGAACGCCTGCACGTCCTGCAGGGCGGCGATCCACTTACCGACCGCCGCCGGCGAGCGCTTGATGAAGTCCTCGCGCAGCGGCACCAGCAGGTCCCAGCCCTCGGCGCCCGTGAGCTCGCGCCACGCGGTGCCGCCGTTGAAGATCATCCGGTACTCCGGGTTCTCCTTGAGCATCATGGTCACGATGGGCTCGATCACCATGGCCGCGTCCACGCGCTTGGCTGCGAGCTGCGTGCGCGCGAGCGCGAAGCTGGCCTGCACCACCGACACGTCGGTGCCGAGGATCAGCCCCTTCGAGCGCGCGTAGATCGCCATCACCTGGTACTGCCCGGAGCCCATGTCGGCCGCGATCGTCTTGCCCTTGAGATCCGCGAGGCTCTTGATGGCGGGATCCGCGGTGACGACGACGAGATCGGAGAGCGGCACCGCGGTGGCGATAATCTTGATGGGCACACCCTCGTTGCGCATCTTCTGGAACACGTTGGGGCCGCCCACGATGGTGGTGTCGACCTCGCCCGTGGCGAGGGCGGCATAGAAGGTGGCGATGGAGGGATAGGTCTTCACCTCCATCTCGAGTCCGTGGCGGGCGTCGATGGACTTTTCCTTCAGGAGATTGACGATGATGGGATTGAAGACCGGCAGCGTGAGCGCCGCCACCTTGATCTTGATCTTGTCTTGACCCAACACCGGCGCCGGCCCCGCCGTTACCAGCGTGAGGGTGAGGGCGAGGAGGGAGGCGACGGCCGCCAGCGTCGTGCGTGTCATGTCCGTTTCTCCTTGATGAGCCGGTAGATGCGATCGGGCGTGAGCGGTAGCTGCAAGACTTCGATGCCGAGAGGCGCCAGCGCGTCGGCGACGGCGTTGGCCACCGCGGAGGTGGCGCCGATGGTGCCGCCCTCGGCCATGCCCTTGAAGCCGCTCACGCTCACGGCGGGCGGCGTCTCCATGTGGAGCACGTCCATGGGCGGGATCTCCATGACCCCGGGGATCAGGTAGTCCATGAAGCTCGTCGTCATCGGCTGGCCGTTGTCGTCGTAGCGCAGGTCCTCGTAGAGCGCGGTGCCGATCCCCTGCGCCACCGCGCCGTGGGTCTGGCCCTCGACGATCATCGGGTTGACCATGCGCCCGCAGTCCTCCACCACCACGTGACGGATGATCTCCACCTCGCCCGTGTCCGGATCCACCTCGACCACCGCGAGGTGCGTGCCGTTCGAGAAGGTCGCGGGCGGCGGATCGTAGTACTGCGTGGCCTCGAGTGCAGGGTCCACCCCCGGCGGCAGCGTACCGCCCGCGGGACGGTAGGCGAGCGCCGCCACGTCCGTCACTGTCAACGTGCGCCCGGGCGCCCCCCGCACCGCGATCGTCCCGCCGTCGATGGTGAGGTCGTCGGGGGCGGCCTCCAGCATGTGGCCGGCGATCTTGCCGATCTTCTCGCGCACGCGACGGGCGGCGAGCACGAGGGCGCCGCCGCTCACCACGATAGAGCGGCTGGCGAAAGAGCCGCTGCCGTACGGGCAGCGCTCCGTGTCGCCCTCCACGATGGTGACGGCCGCGATGTCGACGCCGAGCTCGTCCGCGCAGATCTGGGCCAGTGAGGTCTCGTGGCCCTGGCCCTGCGAGGCGGCGCTCACGAAGGCGCGCACCTCGCCCGTGAGCTCCACCCGCACCGTGGCCGCGTCGTACCCCGCCACCTGCCTCATCCCGCGGCGACGAAAAGTCCCCGACCCCATGCCGGTGAACTCCGTGTAGGCGCACACGCCCACCCCGCGATAGCGGCCGCGGTCGGTGCGGCGCGGCAGCGCGCGAAGCCTGGCGTAGTCGCCCGCGGACAGCGCGCGCTCGTGCGACCCGCGCGGATCGCCGCTGTCCACCACGAGGCCGGAGGCGGTGGTGAACGGTATCTGCGTGGTCTCGATGAAGTTCCGCCGTCGCACATCAGCGGGATCGAGCCCCGCCCTCGCCGCGATCATGTCCACCGCGCGCTCCCGCACGAAGGTGGCCAGGGCCATTCCCACTCCGCGATACGCGCCCGCGGGACACTTGTTGGTGGCGATCGCGTAGGCGTCGTAGGCGAGCGCGGGAAACCGGTAGGGCCCGGGCAGGATTCCGGCCGCCGTGAGCGGCTCCAGGGACGCCGTCACCGGATAGACGGAGTACGCGCCGGAGTCGCAGATCAGCGTCGACTTCATGCCGAGGATGGTGCCGTCGCGGCGCGCCGCCACCTCGATGTGGTTCACGTGATCGCGCGCCTGCGCGCTCGCGAGCAGGTTTTCGCGGCGGTCCTCGAGCCAGCGCACGGGACGCCGCAGCCGCCGCGCGAGCTCGGCCACCACCACGTCCTCGGGGTACATGTGCATCTTGGGGCCGAAGCCGCCCCCGACGGCGGGACAGAGCACGCGCAGGCGCGAGTCCGGGATGCCGAGCGACTCCGCGAGCCCGCTGCGCAGCAGGTGTGGCGTCTGCGTCGACGCCCACACCGTGAGCATGCCGTCCACGGGATCGAGCATCGCCATCACGCCGCGCCCCTCCATGGGCGACGACGAGCAGCGCGCGTGGCGGAACGTTTCCGCGAGCCGGATCTCGGCCGACTCGAACGCCTGCCGCACGGGTCCGTTCTCGAAGTGCGTGTGGAAAAGAATATTGCCCGGCACCTCGTCGTGCACGAGGGCAGCCCCCTCCCGCATCGCGCCTTCCGCGTCGGCCACCGTGGGCAGCGGCTCGTAGGTGACGTCGATGAGATCGAGCGCGTCCTCCGCGCGGTACTGGTCGACCGCCACCACCGCCACCATGGGCTCGCCCGCGAAGCGGACCTTGCCCTGGGCCAGTGGCGGCCATGCGCTCTCGTGGTAGCCGGCGCCGCTCATGGCGGCGCGAATGGGCCGCGTGGTGGAGGCGAGATCGACGCCGGTCACGACGGCCTCCACCCCCGGAAGCGCCAGCGCCCGGCTGACGTCGATCGCGCCTATCCTGGCGTGCGCGTGCAGCGAGCGCAGAAACTTCACCGCGAGCAGCCCCGGCAATCTCAGATCTCCCATGAAGTGGGCACGCCCCATCAGCAGCGGCGGGTCTTCCTTGCGCTTGATGGACTGGCTGACGTAGCGCGCGGCCATCAGGGACGCTCCCGGCGCGCCGCCCAGATGAGCGCCGACAACCGGTCCGGCGACATGGGCAGGGCGGTGATCGAGATGCCGAGCGGCGAGAGCGCGTCGCTCACCGCGTTGGCGAGGGCGCCGCCGCACCCCGAGCTGCCGCCCTCGCCCGCGCCTTTCACGCCGAGCGGATTCAGGGGCGTGGGCGTCTCCTCCAGAATGCGTACCACCGTGGACTCGGGCATCTCCATGGCAGTGGGAATCAGATAGTCCATGAAGGTGCTGGTGAGGAGCTGGCCCGCCTCGTCGTACGCCAGCTCCTCGAAGATGGCGCCGCCGATGCCCTGCGCGAGGGCGCCCACGAGCTGGCCGTCCACGATCATCGGGTTGACCGCCTTTCCCACGTCGTACGCGATGGCATATCTCACGATCCTGAGCGTGCCCGTTTCGATGTCCACTTCCACCATGGCCGCGTGCGTGCCGTACGGGTACGTCATCTTCGGCGCCTCGAAGAAGTGCTCGGCGTAGAGCCCGGGCTCCATGCCCGCGGGACCGGGCAAGGCCGCGCGCGCGAGCGTGCGAAAGGTCACCTTCCTGTCGGGCACGCCGCGCACGTGGACGGCGCCGTCCTCGAGCACGAGATCGGCGGCGGCCGCCTCCAGCAGCCCCTCGGCCACTCGCAGCATCTTGTCGCGGACCTTGATAGAGGCCATCATGGCGGCGGGGAGCGCGACGGCGGCGCCGCGGCTGGCGAAGCCGCCCACGCCGAAGGGCACCCGCGCGCTGTCGCCGTGGACGACGGTGATGCTCTCCGGCGCGACGTTGAGCTCGTCGGCGCACACCTGCGCGAGCGTGGTGTCGATCCCCTGCCCGACGGCGGCGATGCCGGAGTAGACCACGACGTGTCCGGTGGCGTCGACTTCCACCCGGGCGTATTCCCAGGGACCGAGCCCGGCCTTCTCCACCAGGCAGCCCACGCCGATGCCGACGTAGCGCCCCTGACGGCGCGCCTCCGCCCGCTCGGCGCGCGCGGCGTCGTAGCCGAGGGCGTCCAGCGCGTGCTGGAGCGCGGAGGCGTAATCGCCGCAGTCGTAGATGGTCCGCTGCGCCAGCGAAGAACCCCCGACGTCGTACGGCATCTCGGCGGGCGTGACGAAGTTGCGCCGGCGCAGCTCGAGCGGATCGATGCCCAGGCGCGCGGCGGCGATGTCCATCAGGCGCTCGCGCACGAAGGTGCACTCGAAGCGGCCGGGGCCGCGATAGGTCCCCGTGGGCGTCTTGTTCGTGAGCACGCAGCGGATCTCGGACGTGTAGTTGGGCACCCGGTACGGACCCGGCAGCAGCGCCGCTGTCAGCTCGGGCACGACCACGCCGTGGGTGCGGATGTACGCGCCCATGTCGGTGATGAAGCGGTCGACGAGCGCAATGATCTTTCCCTCTCCATCGAAGCCGATCTCGGTCTCGTGCCATTGCTGGCGCGAGTGGTTGGTGGCCATCAGGTGCTCGTGGCGGTCCTCGATCCACTGGACGGGCCGCGCCAGCCGCATCGCCGCCCACGGCACGAGCAGGTCTTCCGGATAGAAATCGCCGCGCACGCCGAAGCCGCCGCCCACTTCCAGCTCCACGAACTGGATGAGGTGCTCGGGATAGTCCAGCAGGTCGGCGAGGAC
>JBKKCN010000655.1:0-3625 GCA_046712525.1 Candidatus Rokuibacteriota bacterium | reverse complement strand
GGCGATGGCCGCCGAGGAGTTCCGCGTCGACGACGACTACCTCGCGTACCTGCCCATGGCGTGGGTGGGCGACGCCTTCTACACGCTCATCATGAGCCTCTACGTGGGCTTTGCGTGCAATTGCCCGGAGAGCCCGGAGACGGTGCAGCGCGACCTGCGCGAGCTCGGCCCCACCCTCGTGCTCGCCCCTCCGCGCATCTGGGAGAACATGCTCACCGCGGTGCAGGTGAAGGGGGCCGACTCCCCGCGCCTCAAGCGATGGGTCTTCGACACCTTCCGCCGCGTGGCGGAGCGCGCGGAGATCCTGCGCACCGACGGCAAGCCGCTGCCGCTGTCGCTGCGACTGGCCCATGCGCTCGGCGAGTTCTTCGTGTACGGCCCCGTGCGCGACCAGCTCGGTCTGCGGCGCGCGCGCTGGGCCCTCACGGGAGGATCGCCGCTGGGGCCGGACACCTTCCGGTTCTTCCGCTCCATCGGCATCAATCTCAAGCAGGTGTACGGGTCCACCGAGACGACGGGCCTCGTTTCGATCCAGCCCAACCGCGAGGCCAACCCCACCACCGCGGGGCGCCCGTGCGCCGGCATCGACGTGCGGATCGCCGATCGCGGTGAGGTGCTCGTGCGCAGCGGCAACGTCTTCCGCGGCTACCTCAAGAACGAGGCGGCCACGCGCGAGGTGATCGATGCCGACGGCTGGTTCCACACCGGGGACGCCGGTTTCATCGACCCGCGAGGGCACCTCGTCATCATCGATCGCGCCAAGGATGTGGGTGCCCTCATCGACGGCACTCCCTTCGCGCCGCAGTTCATCGAGAACAAGCTCAAGTACAGCCCCTACATCCGCGAGGCGGTCGCCTTCGGCCACGCCAAGCCCTTCGTGGCCGCCATGATCGCCATCGACATGAGCACCGTGGGCAACTGGGCGGAGCGTCGCGGTCTGCCGTATACCTCCTACATGGACCTGAGCCAGAAGCCCGAGGTGCGCGGGCTCATCCGCGACGAGATCCGCAAGGGCAACGAGACGCTGCCGGAGGCGAGCCAGGTGCGCCGCTTCCTGCTCCTCACCAAGGACCTCGAGGCCGACGACGCCGAGATGACGCGCACGCGAAAGGTCCGGCGCGCGTACGTGGCGGAGAAGTACGTGAGCGTCATCGACGCCTTCTACTCCGGCGGCACGCAGGTGGAGCTGAGCACCGCCATCACGTACGAGGACGGCCGTCAGGCGAACATTGCCTCGCGCGTCCACATCGAGGACGTGGAGGTGCCTGCGCATGTTTGACTTCGACTGGCACTTCTTCTCGCTGCTCATGACCAACGGCGTGCTCATCGGGCTCATGTACTCGCTCATCGCCCTCGGCTTCGTGCTGGTCTACAAGGCCACGGACGCCATCAACTTCGCCCAGGGCGAGTTCGTGATGCTGGGCGGCTTCGTGGTGGCGGTGGCCCTGAACACGTATGGCGCGCCGGTGTGGCTGGCGGTGCTCGTCGGCCTCGCCGGCATGATCGGCTTCGGCTTCGGCCTCGAGCGCGTGATGCTGCGCCGCCTCATCGGGCGGCCCATCATCGCGGTGGTGATGGCCACCATCGGCCTCGCCGCCATCCTGCGCGGCGTGGGTCCCCTCGCGTGGGGCGCGGAGACGAAGTCGCTCACGCTGCCCATCTCCGACGAGCCCTTCATGCTGGGGTCGCTCTTCATCCCGCCCATCCAGCTTCTGGGCGCGGTGGTGAGCCTGCTCTTCCTCGCCGCCTTCGGCTGGTTCTTCCTCAAGAGCCGCAAGGGGATCGCCATGCGGGCGGTGGCCGACAGCCAGCAGGTGGCCATGGCCATGGGCATCAACGTCGAGCGCTACTTCGCCCTCGCGTGGTCGATGACGGGCGTCGTCTCCGCCCTCGGCGGCGTCATCTGGGGCAGCATGCTCGGCGTCGACGTTCACCTCGCGCTGGTTGGCTTCAAGGTGTTTCCCGTCGTGATCCTGGGCGGGCTGGACTCGATCCCGGGCGCCATCGTGGGCGGCCTCATCGTGGGGATCGTGGAGAACGTGGCCTCCGGCTACATCGACCCCTACGTGGGGGGCGGCACGAAGGATTTTGCGCCCTACGTGCTGATGATCGTGGCCCTCATGGTCCGGCCCTATGGCATCTTCGGCAAGCGCATCATCGAGCGGGTGTGAGCGTGGCCACGCCCTTTCCCTTCGCGCAGTACTTCGGTGAGATCAACATCCTCGCCGCGCTTCAGTTCGCGCCGGGGGAGAAGGAGTTCGCGGACCGGCCTCCCGTCGATGCGCAGCCGAAGGATCTCCTCCTCTACCTCGGCTGCAACGTGCTGCGCACCGCCCATCTCGCCAAGACGGCCATCGCCGTCCTGCGCGCGATGGAGTTCGACTTCAACGCGGTGGGCGGGCCTGCGTACTGCTGCGGCATCATCCACGAGATGGCGGGGGAGAAGCGCGCGGGCGCCGCCGTCACCAGCAACAGCCTGCGCCACTTCGCGCAATACCGGCCCACCACGATGATCATGTGGTGCCCGTCGTGCAACCAGCACTTCGACGACGTGGTGACCGCGCAGCACGAGGTCGACGCCCCCTACGAGCACATGACGTCGTTCGTGGCCCGTCACCTCGACCGCGTCCGCTTCGTGCGTCGCGTGGACAAGCGCGTCGCCCTGCACGCGCACACCGGGCACGCGCGCCAGGACCGCGACGCGGCCGCCGTGCGCGAGATCTTGAGAGCGATCCCCGGGCTCGAGTTCGTCGACATGCCGGGCGCGGACGTGCAGGGCCGCCACTGCAGCCCCGGGGTCACCGCGCGCAGTGCGGCGTGGCCGGCGCAGGTGGCCTCGATCATGGAGGCGGCGGCCGGGGCGCGGCCGGAGATCCTCGCCACCATCTACCACTCCTGCCAGCGCGAGCTGTGCCAGGAGGAGGCGCGGCAGCCCTTCGCCATCGTCAACTACATCAGCCTGCTCGGGGAGGCGATGGGGATCGAGCACCCGGACGTCTACAAGAAATACAAGACGATGGGCGACCCCGAGGCCGTCTTCGAGGCCGTGCGCGACTACGTGGAGGCGAACCACCTCGACCCCGCGCGCGTGCGCGCCGTCCTCAACGCCGCCTTCACGCCTGCGTGCGCCGCCGGCCCCGCGAACCCGTCATGATTCATCGCGAGTGCGGGGTCCTCAAGACGACGTACGAAGCGGACATGGCGCTCTATCCGCTGCCGATCGCGCGGTGGACGGTGCTGGCGCTGGGCCTCGTCTTCTTCCTGCTGATCCCGCTCACGCTGCACGAGTACTATCTGTCGATTGCCAACCTCGTCTGGATTTCCGTGATCGGCGCCCTCGGCCTCAATATCCTCGTCGGGTACACGGGGCAGGTGTCCATCGGCCACGGCGCCTTCATGTCCGTCGGCGCCTACACCGCGGCGAACTTCGCCACCCGGCTCGACGCGCCGTGGCCGGTGAATCTCCTCGCGGGCGGGCTCATGGCCGCCCTCGTGGGCGCCGTGGTCGGCATCCCCTCGCTGCGCATCAAGGGGCTGTACCTCGCCATCGCGACGCTGGCCGGACAGCTCATCATCGAGTGGACGATCAACCACGTGACGTTCATCAGCGGGGGCGTGCAGGCGT
>JBKKCN010000654.1:0-8690 GCA_046712525.1 Candidatus Rokuibacteriota bacterium | reverse complement strand
CGAGGGGCCCCCCAAGCCCCCCGAGGGCGGACAGTCGTCTACTGCATGCGCTCGGCCTTAACTTTCTTTTTTTACTTGGGGGGGCGGCGACGGCCCCCCCAAGCCCCCCGACGGCGGACAGTCGTCTAGGGCATGCGCTCGGCCTGAACTGGTCGCGCGTTCGGCTCACAGGCTATGAGGTGACGAAGCCGCCGTCCACGTTGAGCGATTGGCCCGTGATGCCCGCGGATTCGGGAAGCGACAGGAAGACGGCCACGTGGCCGATCTCTTCCGCCTCGATCATGCGGCGTTGTGGGACCTGGCGTTTGTAGTAGCGGTCGAAGATCTCGGCCCCCGACATGGGACCGGCCTTGGTGCTTTGAGTCTTCACGCCCATGCCCGCACGCACGTAGCCGGGACAGATGGCGTTGACGGTGATGGCGGGGTAGCCCTGGGAGCCCATCTCGGAGGCGAGGGCGCGCGTGAGGCCGATCACGCCGTGCTTGGAGGCGACGTAGGCGCTCACGTAACCATAGCCCCCCATCTTGCCGAAGACGGACGAGATGGTGATGATCCGTCCTGCGCGCTGGGCCATCATCTGGGGCAGCGCGGCGCGGATGGCGCGATAGGTGCCGTTGAGGTTGACGTCGATCACGCGCGTCCACTCTTCCGGATTCTGCTCCGAAAGCAGTCCGCTGCCGTCGATGCCCGCGCACGTCACGAGCACGTCGAGGCGGCCGAACTCACGCGTGGCCCGCGACGCGAGCGCGCTCATGTCCTCGGCGCGCGAGACGTCAGCCTGCACGGCGACGGCGATGCCGCCCGCCTTGCGCACGACGCGCTCCGTCTCCACGGCACTGTCGCCGAGATCGCCCACCACGAGGTCGGCGCCCTCCGCCGCGAAGGTGAGCGCGATGGCGCGTCCGATACCGCCCCCCGCGCCCGTGATCACGACCGTGGCGCCCTTCAGCCGCATCAGGCGAGCTTCACCCCTACGGAGCCGATCCGCGTGAAGGAGGCGCGCACCGTGTCCGCGGGCTGGACACGCACGATGGACGTGAGCGAGCCCGTGAGCACGACGTCGCCCGCCCTCAGCGCGAGGCCGAGCCGGCCCAGGTGGTTGGCCAGCCACGCCACCGCGTGCAGTGGGTGGCCGAGCGCGGCCGCGCCTGCCGCCGTGCCCACCCTGCGGCCGTTGTGCTCGACGAGCACGCCTTCGAGGCGCAGGTCGAGGGAGGCGAGCGGTGTCACGGTGGAGGCGAGCACGAGACCGCTGGCAAACGAGTTGTCGGCGACGACGGCCGCGATGCCGCACTTCCAGTCACGGAAGCGAGAATCGACGATCTCCAGCGCGGGCGCGGCGCCCTCGGCGGCGCGCGTGGCATCGAGCACCGTGACTCCCGGGCCGGCGAGATCGCGACCCATCACGATGGCGATCTCCGGCTCCAGCGCGGGCGCGATGAAGCGGTCGAACGCCGCCTCCTGCCCGTCCAGCCACAGCCCGGAGGCGAGCAAGTACCCGGCGATCGGCTCGTCGATGCCGAGCTCGGCACGCGTGGCGTCGGAGGTGAGCCCGACCTTCCAGCCGATGCGGCGCTCGCCCGCCCTGCGGCGCAACCGCAGGGTCTCCTGCTGGATGCGATACCCGTCCGCGACATCGAGGTCAGCCACCGTCTCCGACAGTGGTGAGAGCGGGGTTCGGGCGGCGGCCGCCGCCACCAGCGACTCCGCGAGCACGCGACGCTGCGCCGCGCGCATCACACGAAGCGCACGGAGACGGAGCCCAGCCGCGTGTAGGTGGCGCGGATCGTGTCCCCCGCCTTCGGCGTGAGCAGCTTGGACACGGAGCCGCTCATCACCACGTCGCCCGGGCGCAGGCCGAGGCCGCGCGCCCCGAGGTGATTGGCGAGCCACGCGAGCGAGTTGAGCGGATTCCCCATCACTTCCGCCGCCGCATTCGTCGCCGCCACGAGGCCATTCTGCTCGTAGACGAGTCCTTCGAGCGCGAGATCGAGTCCGGCCACGGACGTCAGCGCACCGCCCAGCACGACGGCGTTGGCGTACACGCCGTCCGCGATGACGTCGGTGCCGTGCGGCTTGCCGCTGTAACGGAAGTCGATCAGCTCGAGCGCCGGCATGGCGCCCTCCACCGCCGTGAGCGCCTGCGGCATGGTGACGCCGGGGCCCGCGAGCTCGCGGCGCATGACGAAGGCGATCTCGGCCTCGACCGCCGGCTTGACGAAGCGCGCCGCCGGCAGCTCGGCGCCCGTGGGAAATGTGTCGCCCGCGAGGAGAAAGGCGCTCACGGGCTCGCTGAGGCCGTTGGTCTCCTGTCCCGCCCGCGTCGTGAACCCGCTCTTCCAGCCCGCCACGCGCTCTCCGCGCGTGACGAGGGCCTCGCGCAGCGCGTCCTGGACCGCGTACGCCTGCGCAACCGACAATCGCGCCTCCTCGCTCGGCGGACGGTGCAGGCGCCGCTCGTCACGGGCGGCGATCAGCTCCTTGACGAGCTCGGGGCTGACACGACCGCCCGCCGTCACTTCCGGCGCTTTTTGCGGTGAGACGAGCGCGTCTGCCGCGTCGCCCGCTTCGCGGGTGTCGCGCGCTTGTGGTCCGCCTGGGCTCGCCGCCGCTTGGGCGGGCGCACGGTGCCGCCCGTGCTCTTCGGACGCAGATGCGACTCGTTGCGCTTGCCCACGTCGCCGCGCACGACCGGCCCCGTCTCGATGGCGCGGATCCACGCGTCGAGGTCGCGGCCCAGCTCCGGATAGCAGTTGTCCCGGTACGCGGCAAGCGCGCGCAAGGCCGCTGGATCCTTCCACGGCCTCAGCACGAACACACCCTCCGGGTCGGCCGGATCGAACGGCGCCTCCGTGGCCATCGCCATCACGACATACCGACGATTCAACTCAGCCATCTGTCACTCCTTGCGCACAGGTTGCGACGAGCGTCCACACGAGAATCTACCCCAACTCTCACGCGACCGTCGCCGGAGGTCGTGCCGTCCGCAGCCAGGCGACGACGGCGATGAAGAGAGCGGCGCCGAGGGCCGCGAGCACGACATTGGTGCGCGTGTCGCTCACGGTGCCCCCGAGCGCCGTCTGCAGCGTGTACACGATGTTGTTGACGACGTGGCAGACGATGGCGGGCAGCACGCTGCCGGTCAGCTCGGCTACGAACCCGAGATAGAGGCTGAGCGCAAAGGCAAGCACCACGTGAATGCCGGAGGGATCGATGTGGAGGACGGAGAAGCAGACGCTCGTCGCTGCGATGGCCACCGGCGCCGACCAGCGCTGGCGCAGCCGCGTCTGCATGTACCCGCGGAAGAAGAGCTCCTCCGCGGTGCCGGCGAGCACCCCGATGACGATCACCGCCCCGAAGAGGTCGGCGCCCGCCGCCTGTTGCAACACGCTTCGAATGGTCGCCATCGCGCTCCGGTCGCCGAGGCCCGCGAGCGTCGTCACGGAATCGAGCGACTGGCCGAGGGCGAGAATGCCGATCACCATCATGCCGAGGGCGCGGCCGCTCTCCCATCCCGGCTGCAGCCGCAGCGCGTCCGGCTCCAGGGGCCGCACCACGAGGACGATCGTGAGCAGGAGCGCGGTGGAGGCGGCCACGCTGCCTGCGAGCAGCGCGGGCAGGCTGCGCAGCAGCGTCTGCTCGGGCACATCGGGATAGGCGGAGACGAGGGCGACGATGGCCACCCCGGACACCGCGAAGATTCCCGCCACCGCCGCGGCGTACGTCGCGAACACCCTCCAGACGCGCGGCGGCTGCGCCAGCTCAGGCGCCCCTTCGTCCCGAATGCCACACGCCGTCGACGGCGGCCTTTCCCGAGCCCGCGAGGAAGAGGAGAAGTCCCGACGCGAGCAGCACGAGGTCGAGGTACCACTCACTGAAGGGGTCGCGAGGGCCCTTGATGGCGAACGAGATGACCGCGAACTGCAGGGCGACGAGGAGACCGATCCAGCGACCGAACAGGCCGATGAGCAGCGCGGCGCCGCCCACCACCTCGAAGATCGCGACGCCCGGCCCTGTCAGGTTCGGGATGGGGATTCCCATCTTGGCGAAGTCGTCGGCGACCTTGTCGAGCCCGCCTGCCACTTTGTGGTAGCCGGCGTGCAACAGGACGAGCGCGGTCGCGATTCGCACCGCGGTCACGCCCCAGCCCGGATGGATGCCTGCGATTCCCTGCATGGTGCTCTCCTTCGTCGCCGTCACCGTAGTGGTGGCCGGCGCGTATGCTGGGTACTTTCGCGTTCGACAGCCGCGGCCACCGCAAGCACGCCCGCCTCGTCGAAGGGGCGCCCGATCACCTGCACCGCAAGTGGCAGGCCCGCCGTGGACCAGCCGCACGGCAGCGACAGCGCAGGCAGCCCGAGCCCGTTGAAGGGACGAGTCAGCCTCGAAAAGCGCCCCATTCGCGTGACCACCTCATCCACGGTGCCCGCCTTGACCGCGTGGAGCGGCGGCGCCGGCTCCGGAATCGTCGGCGTGAGCAGCACGTCGATCTCGCCGAAGACCTCCGTGATGAACTCACGCGTCAGCCGCGCGCGCAGCCGGCCCGCCTGCAAGTAGTCGAAGGCGGAAACGTGGAAGCCGACCTCCAGCCGGCTGCGCACCGCCGGCTGCAGCTCGTGCGGGCGCTCGCGCGCCACGCGCGCGTGGACGACAGCGCTCTCGCAGCGCGCGATGATGTTGCAGACGTCGGCCATGGTGGCGGGATCCGGAATCCGGAGCGTGTGCACGCGTGCCCCCGCGCTCTCCAGCGTGCCCGCCGCCACGCGCACGGCGGTGTCGATCTCCGCCGTCACCCCGTCGAAGTAGTAATTCTCGGGCACGCCCACCCGCACGCCCGCCAGCGGGCGGTCGAGCGCGGCGAGCAGATCGCCCACCCGCCGTCGGCTGGAGGTGGCGTCGCGAGGATCGTGACCGGCGATGACGGACAGCATGAGGGCGCAGTCGCGCACCGTGCGCGTCATGGGGCCGAGGTGGTCGACCGACCACGACAGCGCCATCGCCCCTGCGCGGCTCACGCGCCCGTACGTCGGCTTGAGGCCGACGATGCCACAGCACGCCGCCGGCAGGCGGATGGAGCCGCCGGTGTCGGAGCCGAGGGCACCGAACGCCAGCCGCGCCGCCACCGCCGCCGCCGAGCCGCTGCTGGAGCCTCCCGCCGCGTGGCCGGGCTTCCACGGATTCTGCACGTCACCGTGATGGCCGTTGTCGCCGAACGGCCCCAGCGCCAGCTCGGTCATGTTCAGCTTGCCGAGCATGACCACACCCGCGTCGCGAAGCCGCGCCACCGCCGTGCACTCGGGATCCGCGCTGAAGTACTCCGCCGTCGTCGTGCCGCACGACGTGGGCAGGCCGCGCACGTGGCAGAGGTCCTTGAAGGCCAGCGGCACACCGTGCAGGAGTCCGCGCGGCTGCGGCGAGGCATCCGCCGCCTTCGCCGCCGCCAGCGCGCCCTCGGCGTCCACCGTGATGAATGCGCGCAGTGCCGCATCGAAGCGCGCGATACGGTCCAGGCACGCCTGCGTCGCCTCCACGGACGAGGTCTTGCGCAGCCGAATGGCCTCGGCGACCTCGCTCAGGGTGAGATCTGCGATGCCGCTCTCAGTCATCGGGCGCTCCCTGCTCGAGCGCCGCCGTGAAGTTCGAGGGCTCCTCGGCGAGCGACAGGTCGGCGCCGGCACGCTCGATGGTGCCCGCGAGCGCCGCCACGGCCGCCGTGACCTGCCGAGCTGGCTCGCTCATGTGGGCGGATTCTAGCATCCCGTGACACCCGCTTGATTTCCCTCCGTCCCTCTCGCACCATTCCCGTCATGCGAATACTCGGTGTCCTCATCGTCGCTCTCCTTGTCGCCGCTCCCGCGTCGGCGCAGCGCCCCTGCACGCCCACGCCTCCCGATGCCCTCGGTCCCTTCTACACGCCCAACGCGCCCGAACGCGCGACCACCGGCCGCGGGCTCACCGTGAACGGCATCGTGCGCTCCGCCGCCGGCTGCACGCCCCTGCCGGGCGCCCGCATCGAATGGTGGTCAGCCGATGCCAAGGGCGAATACCAGGACGCGTTGCGCGCGACGCAAGGCGCCGATGGCGAGGGGCGCTATCGCTACGAGACGGTGGCGCCGGGCCGCTATCCCGGCCGCCCACCCCACCTGCACGTCCGCGTGACCGCGCCGGGCCACCGTACTCTCGTCACCCAGCTCTACCCGCGCGACGGCCAGCAAACAATGGAGTCCGATTTTGTGTTGCGCGGTGAGTGAGGAGACTCCATGAAGCTCAAGGACAAGGTGGCGCTGGTCACCGGCGGAGGTCGGGGGATCGGTCAGGGGATCGCGGCCGCCTTTCACCGGGAGGGGGCGCGGGTGGCGGTGGCCGACATCGATCCCAAGACGGCGGCGGCGACCGCGCGCAGCCTCGGACGTGGGCGCGCCATCGCGCTCACGATGGACGTGTCCAGCTCCGCGTCCGTCGAGGAGGGGATGGCGGCCCTCGACCGCGCGTGGGGGCGCCTCGACATCGCCGTCACCAACGCAGCCATCGAGCCCATCGTGCCCTTCCTCGAGATTCCCGAGGAGACGTGGGATCGCATCATCGACATCAACCTGAAGGGCACGTTCCTCGTCGCGCAGGCGGCCGCCCGCCGCATGGTGCGGCGGCGGCGTGGCGGCGTCATCATCACGCTGTCGTCGGTGAATGCGGAGGTGGCGCGGCCGGAGTCCGCCGCCTACGCGGCCACGAAGGGGGGCGTGCGCCAGCTCACGAAGGCGATGGCGATCTCGCTCGCTCCGTACGACATCCGCGTGAACGCCATCGGCCCCGGCACCGTGGTCACCGGCCTCACGCGCCACCTGCTAAAGAACAAGAAGTGGCGCGACAGCGTCTACGCCCGTACGCCCATGCAGCGCGTCGCGGAGCCGTCAGAGATCGGCGAGGTCGCCGTCTTCCTCGCCTCCGACATGTCGTCCTACATGACCGGCACCACCGTCTACGTGGACGGCGGCCGCCTCGCCCTCAACGGGCTGATGGCACCGAAGAAGGCGGGGCGGCGCCGCTGACGCCCGTTACTTCTTTGGTTTTGCTGTATCCTGCCGGGCGACGACCTGGTCCTTGATCTTGTCGTAGGTGGCCTGGGGGACGATCTTGCGCGTCACCAGCTCGTCCTTGCGCGCGTACGGCCGGCCTTCCACGATCTTCTTCGAGAACGCCTCGCCGATCCCGTTCAGCTCGCGTAGCTGTTCGGCCGACGCGCTGTTGAGGTCAAGGGGTTCCTTGCCTTGGCGCGCGACCACCTGGTCTTTGATCTTGTCGTACGTGGCCTGGGGGACGATGTTCCGAGTCACGAGCTCGTCCTTACCCTTGTACGGCCGTCCCTCGACGATCTTCTTCGCGTACGCGTCGCCGATCCCGTTCAGCGCCTTCAGCTCATCGGCTGATGCGCTGTTGAGATCCACGGGTGCCTTGCTCTTGTCGGCGGCGGCCTTGGTGGAAGCCGCGGGCCCCTTGGCGTCGCTCTTCGGCGCCTGCGCGCTGACCGGCGAGACACCCAGCGCCGCCGCCGCGAACAGCACCGCAATGATGGCAGTCACGATCCTGGTCATGGAGATTCCTCCCTCTCGCTGATGGTACAGGATGGAACTACCGGTCGGAGTTCGTGACGTCTCTGAGCTCGCCGAGCTTGGCGCTGACCTCGTGACGCCCGTCGCGCCGCGCGACCTTCAGCGCGACCGTGACGCCGGGAGGCGTGCCGCCCACCCGGCGCGTGAGATCGTGCGGGTTCTGGATCTCCGTGCCCTGGAAGGCGGTGATGATGTCTCCAGGCTTGAGGCCGGCCGCCGCCGCGGGCGAGCGCGGCGCCACCTCCGCCACCAGCGCGCCACGCGCGCGCTCGAGGCCCGTCGCCTGGCGCGCCTCCGGCGTCACCGGCGCCACGGACACGCCGAGATAACCGCGAGTGACCGTGCCCTTGTCCCGCAGCTGCACGAGAACGTCCTTGGCGAGATTGACGGGAATGGCGAAGCCGATCCCGACTGAGCCTCCCGACTGGGAGAAGATTGCGGTGTTGATCCCCACGAGGGCGCCGCGCGTGTCCACGAGCGGCCCCCCGGAGTTGCCCGGATTCACGGAGGCATCGGTCTGGATGAAGTCGTCGTAGGGGCCGCTGCCGATGAAGCGCTCCTTGGCGCTCACGATGCCGGTGGTGACGGTCTGATCGAGACCGAAGGGGTTACCGATCGCCATCACGGGCTCACCCACCTGCAGACGGTCGGAGTTGCCAAAGGGCAGCATGGTGAGACCTTTCGCTTCCACCTTGAGCAGCGCGATGTCAGTCTTGGGATCGCTGCCCACCAGACGCGCCTTGAACTCGCTCTGGTCGGCGAGCCGGATCACGATTGCCGCCGCCTCGCGCACGACGTGGAAGTTGGTCACGATGTAGCCGTCGCTGGAGACGACGAAGCCGGAACCCAGGCTCTGACGCTGTCCACCGCTCTGGGGACCTCGGCCGGGGCCTTCGAAGAAGCGCCGGAAGAAATCGTCGGCGGGCGCGCGCGCCTGCTTCTGAGAAGTACTGACGTTGACGACCGCAGGCCGCGCCGCTTTCGCGAGCTCGACCCAGATACCCAGGGCGGCCGGAAGCGGCGCCTCGCCGCCCTTTTCCTGCCAGAACGGTGAGGCGCTCACCCTGTCGGTGCGCGGCGGGT
>JBKKCN010000653.1:0-5110 GCA_046712525.1 Candidatus Rokuibacteriota bacterium | reverse complement strand
CTGGAACTGACGGTCGGCGAGCGTGATCGGCGCCGACGCCGCCGTCTCGCCCATGACGTTCCAGGCGTGGTCGCCGCTGAGGACGAAGACCTGCTTGTGCTCACCGCGAACGTACGGGCCGCCCCCCTTGGGCGGCTCCAGCGCGCGCGTGCGAAGGATGTCGTCCCGGAGCGAGGCCGTGTCGTAGTTCACGACGCGCGTGAAGCTGCGCACGTTGAACTGCGGCCAGGCCGTGCCCGCGGTGTAGGCTTGCCCGACCTGGAAGACCGTGCCTCCGCCCTGGATCTCGATCGACTTCAGACCGGTGGCGCCGAGAGCCTTCTCGACGGCCTCGAGCGCCGCGCGGCTATCCTGAGCGTCGGCGGTGATCGGCGAGAACAACAGGACTGAGGTCAACATCAGTATCAGCATTCGCATTCCTGGCCTCCCGGGGGATCGTCGGGTTGGGGGTGGGTCGAGATGGGTCATCGGCGACGAGATACTGCATCCTGCACCAGCCTGCTGTCGAGAGGTTCGTGACTTCGTCCGCAGAGCCGTCACCTCGCCGCCGTTCATCCGCCACGGTGAAGCTGCACTTCGTCGCGGTCGAGCCGTGCACACTCGCATATGAACCGCGACGGCCGCCAAAAGGTTCCGGACGCCCGCGAGACGGACGGGCGCGGCTCTTCGGCGCATAGCCGTCCTCGGCCTCGTCCCCGATCCCGCGCATGGCCTCTGTAACAAGCACGGCGTGATCGAGGAGGGCGAGCCAGTGCTGTGGTCCCAGGAAGTGGAACTGAAACCGGGATGGCGGGAGATTGATATGGTGCGCGACCGTGAGGCTGCCCTTGGGAGTGGCTGCCAGCGCGGGTATCAGCCCCGCTCCGCGCAGCAGAGCGTGTTGTATCGCGTGATCGACGAGCATCTGTCATTCAGCGGTTCGGCCGCGGGCTAAATCCGCTGGTCTTCGACGGACGATGGAGAACGTGTGTGCGCCCGCGCTGCGCTGTCAGAACTTTTTACATTCTGCGGCCACCTCTGCTATGTGCCTATCTCATCTGATTAATTCCACGACGGTTGCATATTTATTGCCTCCCGTCCGGGGGCGGGAAAACAGATGCACTCACGTCGGCCGCATTGTTGACAGGTTCCGGCGCTCGGGTTCATCCTTGGCCCTACGTACAGCATCGTCGAAGGCGGCGCACGACGATGGGCCTCTTCTTCGCCGAGCAGCCCTGCCATACCCGTCTCGTGATTCGGAGGCTCAAATCCGACCGCACGCTATAGGAGGAGAACATGCAGGTCCTGTCAATCGTCATTCCGGTCTACAACGAGATGGCCACAATAGGCGATGTCCTTGACCGCGTTCGGATGGCACCGACCACTGGACTGAAGAAGGAAATCGTCATCGTCGACGATTGCTCCACGGATGGGACCAGGGACTACCTCGTCAATCTCAAAGATCAGAACATCACCTGCGTTTTCCACGAACGGAATCAGGGAAAAGGGGCGGCGCTTCGGACAGGATTTGCACGAGCTACCGGGGACATCATCCTCGTTCAGGATGCCGACCTCGAGTACGATCCGGACGAGTATTCTAAACTCTTGCGCCCGATCCTCGACGGTAAGGCTGATGTCGTGCTCAGTTCCCGGTTCTTATCGGCTGCTGAGCGTCGGGTGTTGTATTTCTGGCACGCCGTAGGCAATCACTTACTCACGCTTCTGTCCAACATGTTCACAAATCTCAATCTTAGTGACATGGAAAGCGGATACAAAGTGTTCACGCGAGACGTCCTGGAACGGGTTCGAATCGAGGAAAATCGCTTCGGCTTTGAACCGGAAATCGTAGCCAAGGTCGCCCGACTCGGCTGCCGCGTCTACGAAATTGGCATCTCGTACAGCGGCCGCACCTATGAACAGGGAAAGAAGATCACTTGGAAAGACGGCCTACGTGCCCTCTGGTGCATCGTCAAGTATTCCAGGGTCTGGCGCCCCAAAGCCCAATGATGACGGCGCCTCAGCACACCATGCTCTATGCAAGCGACGAACTGGACTCCTTGGCCCGGGCACACAATTACTACAGCTGGATTCTCGACCGGTGGCGTCCCTATATCCGCGGGACGGTGCTGGAGCTGGGTGCCGGCCTGGGAACATTCTCCGCTCGGCTTGTCGAGGAGCGCATTGACCGGCTATTCCTGGTCGAGCCGGCCAGCGATCTCATTCCTCGTCTGCGCGAGCGATTCAGTGGTTGCGCAAGAATCGACGTGCTGCACGGCATGCTCGAGGACTTTCACGATCAGTTTCTGGATCGAATCGATTCGATTGTGGCCGTCAACGTTCTGGAGCATATCGTCGACGATCGCGGGACATTGCAGGCGGCCTGCAAAATGCTGACCGCGAAAGGGCGACTCCTCGTTTTCGTCCCTGCGTTCAATTTCCTCTGGGGACCGATGGACACGACTTTCGGCCACTGCCGCCGGTACACGAAGCGCGGCCTGGCGCAACTCATCGGGGAATGCGGCCTCGATATCGTGGATATCCGGTACATGAATCTCCTCGGCAGCTTCTCCTGGTTCTTCGCGAACCATATCCTGCGCCAGCGCACGCTTAACCCTCGGATGGTCGCTGTCGCGGATCGAACCCTCATCCCGCTGAGCGCTGGGCTCGAGCGCCTTGTCACTCCCCCGTGGGGGCAGAGCCTCATGGCGATTGCGACGAAGCCGTGATGTAAGTGGCAATCACCGAAGTTCGGGCGAAAAGACCGCGGCCGCACTCGAAGCAGGGCGGACCAAGTCCGAGCACCGTCGTCGTTCTACTCGAAGTAGCCACGGTGTTTGTGACAGCAGCCATCATGTTCTTTTTGCTTCGGTCATCCGATTTGGGGGTCGTTGACGGCGGCCTGCGCGCCATCGACGTCTATCGAACGCAAGCGCCGTTTCTCCATCCCAGCAACCACATGCTGTTCCCCGTCAATGTGTACTGGTGGACTGAGCTGTTGCGTGTGGCGGGCCTCACCGCTGATGGACCGATCCAGTTCCTTCGCCTCACCCAGGTCATGAACGGGATCACCGCCGCAGGAATGCTTGGTCTGCTCTACGGCGCGATGCGCCTCATTGGCCTTCGCGTGAGCTTCGCCCTTCTCATCACCGCAAGTTACGGCCTGAGCCGCGCGTTCGTCGCCCATGCCACGACTGGCGCCGAGGCGATGGTCGGCTTGTTCTGGAGCGCTGTTGCGATCGCTCTGGTCGTTGCAGGGTCCGCACAGGGCAAGTACTGGCTACAGTGCGGAGGAGGAGTCGTCTTCGCGCTCGCGATGGCAACCTATCAAAGCATGGTGCTGATCGCTCCTGCGGTGGTCGTGTTCGCGTGGCTCTGGCCGGGATCGGACGCGGGCGAGAGGCGCAGCCGGTTTCTTGCGTCACTGGCGATCGCCGCCGGGTTCCTCGGCGGACTCGTCACCATTTACGGGATCGCTTACTACTGGTCAGGGACGCGGGACGTAGCGTCGATGATCCGGCGCTTCGCTGACGTGGAGGCGAGTCACGCCTATGGTGGGGTGACGTCACTGAAGGCCGTGTCACTCTTGCCCGGCCTAGGGTATGCGTTGTTTCCCTCCCTGCCATCTCACTGCGATGGATTTCGGTGCCTGGTCGAGACAGGGTCACCATACTCGTTTACCGTGGCCGCGCTGGCCACGCTTCTCTCGGCGGTATGGGTGACCGCGATCGTACTGCTCACCATTACGCTGTGGAAGAAGATGGACGGCGTCTCGAAGATCACCTCGTTGTCGTGCGCGGCTGGTTTGCTGTGCACCGGCGTCCCTCTGCTGTACTGGCTTCCTACCTACGATAAGTTGTGGCTGCAGCCCTTGGCCTGCCTCATCGTCGCCTCAGCAGTCGTCCTGAAGACGGCCCCGGACGCGAGCAACGTGACGCCCA
Source organism: Candidatus Rokuibacteriota bacterium (assembly GCA_046712525.1). Classification (GTDB taxonomy): domain Bacteria; phylum Methylomirabilota; class Methylomirabilia; order Rokubacteriales; family CSP1-6; genus JBBDXO01. The sequence continues at coordinate 1,193 of JBKKCN010000653.1, read as the reverse complement.
GGCGCATCGGCAACTACGTACCGCTGCTCGCGATCCTCGTCGTTGCCTGGAACCTGCCCGTAGCTGTGATACGACACAACGGTCCTGTGCGGCACCTCACGGAGGCTACCCATGTCGCGCAGATCGTGGGTCCCGCCGATCTTCTCGTGGGCGACTGGAACAAGATCTTCATCCTTTATTCCGCGTTATGGGCGAATCCGGGAAGAACCTTCAATCTCGCGACGGAGGCCAGTCTGTCCGGGGCAGCTTCACTTCGACGACTCGGTGAACGGATCGAGCAGACACAGCTGTCTCGGGGACGAGTCTTCTTCCTCGGAGTTGTGGATATCTCTCAAGACCGATGGCCTGGCTCGTCGATTGGCCGACACGGCATTCCGTACGACTCACTCCGACAATATCGATGCTGCACGGAGCCGGTCAGAGAGCTGGTGTACCTGAACACGCGAATCGCGATTCGTCAGCTTGTCCGAGTGCCGTCCGATCACCCGCAAGGACGTCGATCTCCGATCTCGATGCGTCAGCATCTTGTGCCCGGCGCTAACGCGGAGCATGCCTTTATGGATTCCGATTGGTGGGTGGGAACTCGTAAGGTAATCCGCCGGGGAGGCCGGTTTCGGCTCGCCGACGACCCGCGATCACGCTGACGACCGAGAGAACGTTGTCGGGGATCCGATCGGCGCTCTGGGCGGGATCGTCAGGCGAGTCGGCGCTGCCGAAGGCGGGGGCCTAGGAAGTAGCTGGACACTTGCGGTTCCTCTTCTCGGCACTGGCCAGTCCGTTTCCGCCGACCAACGGTCAGCGCCTGCGCAACTGTCCCTGATCAAGGCGATCACCAGCGGATCGCCCTCCAGCGGGAAGCCGAAAGCGATCGGAGAGGTTGCAGCCGTGCTGGTGAGCGGCGGGGCTCATCGGCGCCTAGCCCTGCGGCGGGATTCGGATCGATGGCATGAGTGACGGTATCGTGGGGATATGGCTCCCTTCCGTTCGTGGGCAAGTGTGCTGCTCGCGCTGACGCTGTGCGCCGGCGCGACGCCGGCCGCCCGCGCGCAGCAAACGACGCCCCTCGTGGCCCGGCCGGCGCCGCCCGAGCTGATCGGCGAGCTCCAGCCGATCATCGAGCGCGCCCGGCAGCGCTTCGAAGCACGAGACGCCGCCGGGGTGCTCGCGCACGTGTCGGAGCAGTACCGGAGCGG